>CANRDB010000002.1 GCA_947629315.1 uncultured Bacilli bacterium | reverse complement strand
CTGTAACAACTGTTCCACGACCAGTGATTGTGAATACATCCTCAATTGGCATTAAGAATGGTTTGTCAGTATCTCTCTCTGGAGTTTCAATCCATTCATCAACAGCATCCATTAAATCCAAGATTCCTTGTTCATATTTAGGATCTCCCTCAAGAGCTTTTAAAGCAGAACCACGAATGATTGGTGTATTATCTCCATCAAAACCATATTCGTTTAATAACTCACGAATTTCCATTTCAACTAAATCTAATAATTCTTCATCATCAACCATGTCGCATTTGTTCATGAAAACAACCATACGAGGTACTCCAACTTGACGTGATAATAAGATATGTTCACGAGTTTGAGCCATTGGTCCATCTGTTGCAGCAATAACTAAGATTGCTCCATCCATTTGAGCTGCACCGGTAATCATGTTCTTTACATAGTCAGCATGTCCTGGACAGT
The DNA here is from genome assembly GCA_947629315.1 of uncultured Bacilli bacterium. Classification (GTDB taxonomy): domain Bacteria; phylum Bacillota_I; class Bacilli_A; order RF39; family UBA660; genus UBA5578. The sequence continues at coordinate 107,656 of CANRDB010000002.1, read as the reverse complement.
CAACGTGTGCATAGTGTCTTTTCTTTGTTTGATACTCAACGTGAGCAGTATTAATAGTGATTCCACGTTCTCTTTCTTCTGGTGCCTTATCAATGTTTGCATAATCTACAGAATCAGCTAAACCTTGTTTTGATAATACGCTGGTAATAGCAGCTGTTAAAGTTGTTTTACCATGGTCTACGTGTCCAATTGTACCAATGTTAACATGTGGTTTGGAACGATCGAATTTTTCTTTTGCCATATATATTTCCTCCTTTATTTACATACAACAATATTATATATGATTACTTTTAAAATAGCAATAGTTTTTTTAAGTTTCTGGGGAAACTAGAATGACTAGTTTCCACCATTTCTCTTAATAATTTCATCTGAAATATTTTTTGGAACTTCTTCATAATGATCAAATACCATTGTGAAATTTCCACGTCCTTGTGTATTAGAACGCAAACTTGTCGCATAACCAAACATCTCAGAAAGTGGTACCATAGCATCAATTGCAAGGGCATTTCCACGATGTTCTTGTCCCATTGGACGTCCACGACGAGAAGTAATATCTCCCATAACGTTTCCTAGATATTCATCTGGAACAATTACTTGTACTTTCATAATTGGCTCTAATAACACTGGCTTACATTTATTTTTAGCTTCTTTTAAAGCTAAAGAAGCAGCCACTTTGAAAGCCATTTCTGATGAGTCTACTTCATGGTATGATCCATCAAATAATGTTGCTTTCACATCTACCATTGGATATCCGGCAAGAACACCTGTTTTAAGAGCTTCTTGTAATCCCTTATCTGTAACTGGAATGTATTCCCGAGGAACAACACCACCAACGATAGCATCCACAAATTCATATCCTTTATCAGGATTTGGTTCAAACTTAATCCATACGTGTCCGTATTGTCCACGACCACCAGATTGTTTAATGTATTTACCTTCACAATCAGCAGCTTGGGTAATCGTTTCACGATAAGATACTTGAGGTTGACCAATATTAGCCTCTACTCCAAACTCTCTTTTCATACGGTCAACAATGATATCAAGGTGTAACTCACCCATACCAGCGATAATAGTTTGACCTGTTTCATGATTGGTTGAAGCTCTAAAGGTTGGGTCTTCTTCTGCTAATTTTTGAAGTGCTAAAGCCATCTTATCTTGGTCTGCTTTTGATTTTGGTTCTACAGCAAGTTCAATAACTGGTTCTGGGAACTCCATAGATTCCAAAATACAAGCATGCTTTTCATCACAAAGAGTATCTCCTGTTGTCGTATTTTTAAGTCCTACAGCAGCAGCGATATCTCCTGTCCATACTTCTTCAATTTCAGAACGGTTATTAGCATGCATAAGTAAGATACGACCAATTCTTTCTTTTGCATTTTTCGTAGCATTTAATACATAAGAACCACTACTTAAATGTCCTGAATAAACTCTAAAGAACGTTAATCGTCCAACGAATGGGTCTGTCATAATCTTAAATGCTAAAGCACTAAATGGTTCTGTATCTTTTGGATGTCTTTCAATTTCTTTACCATCTAAATCTACTCCTTTGATAGACTCAATATCGGTAGGTGCTGGTAAATAATCGACAACAGCATCAAGAGCAAGTTTTACTCCCATGTTTCCTAAAGCAGTACCACAAAGTACTGGGAAGAACTCAACAGCAAGTGTACCTTTTCGAATTGCACGTTTGATAAGATCAACACTTACTTCTTCTCCCTCTAAATATTTTTCCATCAATTCATCGTCGAAATCAGCAACAGCTTCAATTAACTCTGTTCTTTTTTGTTCAACGATATCTTTTAAATCTGCTGGAATATCGATAATTTTAGGTTCCTCAACTTGTTCTCCATCATATTGATAAGCAGTACGAGTAACAAGGTCGATTACCCCATTAAATTCATTTTCTGCTCCAATTGGCCATTGGATAGGTTTCGCATTCACACCTAAACGACTATCGATAGTTGATAAACTGTATTCAAAGTTAGCACCCATCTTATCCATCTTATTACAGAAGAACATTCTAGGGACTTTGAATTCTGTTGCTTGTCTCCAAACGGTCTCTGTTTGTGGTTCAACTCCTGCTTGTGAGTCAAGTAAGGCAATTGCACCATCGAGTACACGAAGAGATCTTGATACCTCAACAGTAAAGTCTACGTGTCCTGGAGTATCGATAATATTTAAACGATGTCCTTTCCAGTATGCCGTAGTAGCTGCTGAAGTAATCGTAATACCACGTTCTTGTTCTTGCTCCATCCAGTCCATTTGAGATTCTCCATCATGAGTCTCTCCAATTTTATGGATTTTACCAGTATGGAATAATACACGTTCTGTAAATGTCGTTTTTCCAGCATCGATATGAGCCATGATACCAAGGTTACGAGTATTTTCTAGACTATATTCACGAGCCATACTTTTATTTCCTTTCTTATTTTATATTACCAACGGTAATGAGCAAATGCCTTATTAGCTTCTGCCATTCTGTGAGTATCTTCACGTTTTTTAACTGCTGCTCCAACACCGTTAGAAGCATCAATCATTTCATTTGCAAGATTTTCAGCCATAGAGTGTCCTCCACGTAATCTTGAATATTGTACTAACCAACGAAGCGCTAATGCTTGACTACGATCAGCCTTTACTTCAATTGGTACTTGGTAGTTAGCTCCACCAACACGTCTAGACTTAACTTCTAGAGCTGGTTTAATGTTTTCCATAGCTTTGGCGAAAACTTCCATTGGATCTTGGCTAGTTTTCTCTTTTACCATGTCAAATGCATCATATAAAATCTTTTGAGCAACTCCCTTTTTTCCATCTTTCATCAAACTGTTAATTAACTTTGTAACTAATTTTGAATTATAGATTGGATCTGGTAAAACGTCTCTTTTTACTGCACGTTTTTTACGCATAATTTATTCCTCCTTTTCTAGTTCATTTTTTTATTATTTGCTTTTTGGTTTTTTAGCGCCGTATTTAGAACGTCCTTGACGACGATTCTCAACACCAGCTGTATCTAAAGTACCACGAATGATGTGATAACGAACACCGATAAGGTCCTTAACACGTCCACCACGAATCATAACTACACTGTGTTCCTGTAAATTATGTCCTTCTCCTGGAATATAAGCAGTTACTTCCATTCCATTAGAAAGTCTAACACGGGCATACTTACGTAATGCTGAGTTTGGCTTCTTTGGTGTCATAGTACCAACACGAGTACATACACCACGTCTTTGTGGAGAATTTTGAGCAGTTTGCTTTTTATCTTTGCTGTTATATCCAATATTTAAAACTGGTGATTTACTCTTTCTTGTTTTCTTAGTTCTGTTCTTTCTAACTAATTGGTTTATAGTTGGCATAATTGTCTCCTTTCTTTACACACTCCCAGGTGTTTCATTTTTACCCTAATTAAAAATTTGCCAAGGCAAATTTCAATTAAATGCAAGAATAATATAACACAATCCTATAGGATTGTCAATTTATTTTATCACGTTTTCTTTTATTTTTTGACATAGTCTATTAGAGGACAAAATTATCCTCAAAAATCAGATTCTTCATATCCAAATATAAATCCCAAATCATAATTTTGACGAAAATTATATATTTGAAATAAAGAAAATAAAAATATTAATAACAAAATCACAAAGTATCTCGTAAATGATGGAACTCCCCAATTCATAACAATCACTCCTAAAATAGCAATTTATTCTCAACGTTTTCTTTAAATCTATATAACTTAGCGGGTCTTCCATTTGAGCCAGAGGCCTTATCGCCAGTTTCCTCAATCAAATCTGATTTTAAAAATTTCTTTCGGAAATTTCTTCGATCTAACTCATGTCCTAAAACCTGTTCATACATCTTTTGAATTTCTGGAAGTGTAAAATCGCTTGGAAATATTTTTTTCAAAGCCCAACTATTTCTAATCTTCCACTTTAATGTTTCTACAGAAGAAGCAATCACTTCGGAGTGATCATATCCAATTTTAGGTAAATTATCGATTTCAAACCAGTTTACACTATCGATATCCATATTCATATGGCTTTCGATTGTTCGAGAATCAATGATACTGATGAAAGATATTCCAATGACACGTTTTGTTGGATTTCGATCAACCGCACTAAAGGTATCACATTGTTCATAATCCATCTTCCACAGTCCTATTTTATCAGCTACACACTCTTCCACTGTCTCTTCCAAAGTCTTATCTTTTTCTACTATACCATTCGGTAATACCCAATATCCCTTATAAGGTTCTGTCTTTTTACGAAATAACAAAACTTTAAATTTTCCATCTACTATTGTAAATATGCTGGCTATTGCCTCAATATTCATAAAAAATCTTCCTCTTCAACACCAACATTATATAGAAAATAAAGGGAATTGTCAAATAGCATAGGCATAAAAACCTTTTCTCTCTCAAGGAAAGGAACAGAAATGAGATTTTGTTTCTATATTTTTTTATTTTTCGTTAATTCTTTTTGAATCATATTTTTTATTTTTGGAAACTGATCTTTTAAGATTTCCTTTCGAAAATATAAACCTAGTTTATCTTGCTTTGTCGCTAAAAAGACATAATTCTTATGCATCTTAACGGTCGTAATGTCTTTCCAAGGATAACAGATTTGTTGCTTATGAAAAGTGGAAGAAATTTCTTTAGAAGTAATCTCAATTTGATAAGTTCCGTAGGCTTTCTTCGTCTTCTTATCATTTCGTTTTAATTTCAAAAACACATAAAGGGCTGTCATAAGCCAAAGTAAAATAATCAAAACAATAAAGTAAATGACAAATCCCAATAGTAAAACCTTATTATCGACAAATCGATCAAAATAACCATAATACGTGATATAAAAAAAGAAACAAGCACCTAAGACTAAAAAAATAATATTTGTCTTTTTTCTTTTTTTCCAAAGATATTTTCGTAAATCGTCACGAGTCCATGTACACTCTATTTTCATATTCCATCATCTACTATCATTGTAAACTAATTCTCCTTTTTTTGTCAATAAAAAAGAATGAAATCATTCTTTCCTTTCATCCAATTTATCTAACCCGTTACATTCCAGTCGTTCCACTAGTCGTATTATCATCTAAAAATGGATTGACAGGAATATGACTATTCGCGGCTGAAGCAGTTGGTGAAACTGGCGCTACCGGTGTTTCAGGAACTTCTGCCGGTGCGGGATTAGAATTCTCCTTAGATTCTTCTGGAATAGATGGACTAGCAGGAGATTCTATTGATGATGACCCTTTCTGCATAACATCTACTATAGCATTTAACTGTTGTTTAAATTTCTCTTCTTCCTCATCTACCAATCCCATATAGTACACTTTTTCGATTTGGTCATGATTGAAAAGAGCGGTTTGATCACTAGATAAGAATCCCTCTGGATACATGCATCCGGCATAGTCATATACCGTGTTTTTATTATCCACTGGCATAGAGCAGAACCCTGTAATCATCAATCGTTTACTTCCACCCTTTAGCATAACAACGGTTCCGATTGGCAAATACTTTTCCCCTATTTCATTCATCTTTTTCTTTTCCTCCTTTATCATAACAAGTAGATTTTCCACTACCTTACTGTATTTATTATATCAATATTTCCTCAATATAGCAATCAAAATATCCATTCCAATCTCATTTTCCTAAAAAAGACTACCGTATGGTAGCCTTCTCCTTTTGTAACATTGGTTTTAAGAATTGACCCGTATAACTTTCTTTCACTTTGGCTACTTCTTCTGGAGTTCCAGTAGCAACCACTGTTCCTCCTAAGTCGCCTCCCTCAGGGCCTAAATCAATAATGTAGTCAGATACTTTTATCACATCTAAATTATGTTCAATGACAATGACCGTATCTCCGTTGTCGACAATTCGATTGAGAATGACCAACAGTTTTTTGATATCGTCTGTATGAAGACCAGTAGTTGGCTCATCTAAAATAAACACACTTTTACCAGTAGGTTTCTTTTGAAGTTCTTTAGCAAGTTTGACACGTCCAGCTTCTCCACCACTAAGTGTTGTCGCACTTTGACCTAATTTAACATAGGAAAGACCAACATCACATAACATCTCTAACTTCGATTTAATTTTTGGAAAGTTTTCAAAAAACTCAAGTGCTTCTTCAACACGCATCTCTAACACATCATAAATGTTTTTTCCTTTATACTTAATTTGTAACGTTTCACTGTTGTAACGAGTTCCCCCACAAACTTCACAAGGAACATACACATCTGGTAAAAAATGCATTTCAATTTTCTTGACACCATCCCCCCAGCAGGCTTCACAACGTCCACCTTTGACATTGAAAGAAAAACGGCTCTTATCATATCCACGCATTTTGGCTTCTTTGGTTTGGGTAAATACATCTCGAATGTCATCAAAAACGCCAGTATAAGTAGCCGGATTACTTCTTGGTGTCCGGCCGATTGGAGCTTGACTAATGTCGACTACTTTATCGACATATTCTAGTCCTTTCACACTTTTATAAGCACCTGGTTTTTCTTTTCCTTTATAGACTTTATTGAATAATAATCGATAGAGAATCTGATTCACTAAAGTACTCTTACCACTTCCAGATACTCCGGTCACACAGATAAAACGTCCTAAGGGAAATTGGACAGTTAAATTTTTGAGATTATTTTCCTTGGCCCCTTTAATTTCAATACACTTACCATTTCCTTTTCTACGTTTTGCAGGTACTTCTATCTTTTCTAATCCCGCTAAATATCGTCCTGTTAAACTATTTTTATTATGCATGACTTCCGTCGGTGTTCCAGCTGCCACTACTTCTCCACCATGAAGACCAGCACCCGGTCCAATATCGACAAGATAGTCACTCGCTAACATAGTATCCGTATCATGTTCAACCACAATGAGGGTATTTCCCAAATCACGCATTTCTAGCAAAGATTTAATTAACATCGCATTATCCCGCTGATGAAGTCCAATACTTGGCTCATCAAGTACGTAAAGAACGCCTGTTAAATGGGAACCAATCTGTGTCGCTAAACGAATACGTTGAGCTTCTCCTCCACTTAATGTTCCCGCACTCCGACTAAGTGTTAAATATTCAATTCCAACATTGATTAAGAAATGTAAACGATCTTTAATCTCTTTTACAATCAATCGAGAAATTTCTTCTTGTTCACGTGACAATTTTAAATTTAAAAAGAACTGATACATGTCACGAATACTCAATTGGGTAAGTTCATAGATATTCTTTTTGCCTACTTTCACAGACAATACAAAATCATCCAAACGAGAACCATGACAAGTTGGACAAGTAAGTTCAGTCATATACTGTTCAATCCAATCGCGAATCCAATTACTTTTCGTTTCCATGTAACGTCGCTCTAAATTGGTAATGATTCCCTCAAAATGTTCTTTTGTCTTTCTAGTATTTCCATTATTAGACACATAGTGAAATTCGATAGCATCTTCACTACCATATAACAAAGTATCCAACTCTTTTTTCGTTAATTTTCCAATTGGTTTGTTTAAATCAATACCATAGTATTCCGCTACTGTTAAGAGTTGTGTTCGATTAATAGAAGCATCTAAATTATAAGGAACAATTCCCCCTTCTAAAACACTTTTACTTCGATCAGGAATTACTAAGTCAACGTCTAATTTTAACTTGACACCTAATCCATTGCAATCTTTACAAGCACCGTATGGAGCATTGAACGAAAACATTCGTGGTTCCAATTCAGGAATGGAAAAATCACATTCTGGGCAAGCATATTTCTCACTCATCAAGATTTCTTCGCCACCAACAACATCGACAACTACTTTTCCTCGAGATTCTTTACAGGCGGTTTCAATGGCTTCATAAAGTCTACTGCGAACGCCCTCTTTCATCACTAGACGGTCAACGATGATTTCGATGGAATGTTTTTTGTTCTTTTCAAGGACAATCTCTGTCGATAAATCACATTCTTCTCCATCTACTCGAACTCTTACATAACCATTTTTTCGTAAGTCATCCAATAAATCTTTCTGAGTTCCCTTATCTCCATATACAATAGGACTCAACACACGAATCTTGGTTCCCTCCGGTAACTTTAAAATTTGATTCGTCATTTCTTCAATACTTTGACTGGTTATCGGTTTTCCATGAACAGGACAGTAAGGGACTCCTATTCGTGCATATAAAAGACGTAAGTAATCATAAATTTCTGTTACTGTTCCTACTGTACTTCGAGGATTTTTATTTGTCGTTTTTTGATCAATACTGATAGCAGGACTTAACCCCTCAATCAAATCGACATCTGGTTTTTCAGTTCCTCCTAAAAATTGTCTAGCATACGCACTTAATGACTCTACATAACGTCTCTGTCCTTCCGCATAAATCGTATCAAAAGCTAAACTGCTTTTTCCACTACCAGATACTCCCGTCATAACAATGAGTTTATTCTTTGGAAGTTCAATATTCACATTTTTTAAATTGTTTTCTCTCGCACCTTTAACAATAATTTTATCCATACTATCTCCTCTTTCTAAAGAAGCATTCACGACATATAGTATACAAAAAAATACATTTGTTCGTCAATATTTTTTTAAAAAACATTTGCTTTTTTACAAATGTTTTAAGGATTTCTATGATTTTGAAAAAAGGAATTCAAAGAATTTCCAGACATTCTATTGGAAACAGTTGGATGAATAGAATTTCCATTGTTCTCTGGATGAAAAGATGCCCTTTTATTCTCTAAAAAATTCACTGGCGTTGGCACAGAGGAAACCTCCGGCTTTTCATGGGCAACTTCTGAAGTTTTTACTTCCTGGCTTTGCCTTCTTGCCATCTCTAGCATTCTCTCTTCAGCCTTTCTTCGTCGTTCTTCTTCCTCTTTTTCTCTTTGTTCTCTTTTTCGTGCCTGATAAGCGAGCTCATTTCCTAATTTGATATACTCTTGTCTGGTATCCCAATGATCTTCAATCACTCCACCCATTCTCCTTTTTCGAAGCAGTAATCTTGGTAAGAACAATTATTGGTAGAGAATGTATAGCGATAGTCTTGAATATTATCTTTTCCTGATTTTAAATATTCTTCAAAGATGGTTTGTAATTCTGTCTTAAAGTTATTCGTCGTTAATGTACCCGTTGTTAAGACGTGACTCATCTGGGCATCGCTATAGAGAGTATAACTTTTATCCTTACGGTTTACTTGCGCAAAAGCCATATCATAAGAGACTTCGATAACCGTATTATTTTTATTACCATGAGCATTTGAAATCTTCATTAAATCATAATAAAGTACATTTCCACTAGAAGTATCTCCACAATCTCCATAATAGATATAGCGATTCTGTTTAGAATCATACTTCCAAGTACCTACATACTCCGTTTCCGTATTCGTACTTGGAACCGTAAAATCAGCATGCTTATAGGTTGTTTTTTTAGAGAACAAATTATCAATTCTCGCATCAATATATTTTGCATTAAACATTTTCTTTTGACTATCTGTTCCACAGTAGGTACCATTATATTTCTCTGTATAAGGAGCATAATTACCACTGTAAACATCTAGAAAAGCATTATATAAAATATCATTGTTAGAGAATTCTGACATCGTTATCGTCGGTCTTTGATAATAAGATACTTTCTCATAAGGAGTATTTCTCATGATAGGATAAGTAAACTTAGAAAGGACCTCACTATTGATAGTAATCTCTTCATATTTCTGTTCATTAGAAGTACTGTTTGTCTCTGAAGAATCTGATTGTGTCTTGCCTTTTCTTTGAATCATCAAGTTATAGAGTTTAGGATAGAAAAAGATACAAGCAACCATCAAAATAGCAGCAATCACTAAAATAGCAATCGTAACTTTACTACCACCCTCATCTTCTGCTTTCGGCAATTCAAACTTTTCTCCTAAATCACCCTTTTTCTTGAGGGTTCGATCTTTCCGATTCAATTCATTTACTTCATCAATGCCCTTGTCATTATAGTCTTGAAAAGAAACTTTCGAAGAATTACTGGCAACAGTTGGACCTTTATCCTCTTTTTCAGATAGCGTCTCTGAAATAGATGGAGATGTTTTTTCTTCTTGCTTCATCTCCTGTCGCAATTCTTCCATAATCTCTTTTTTTAAACGAGCTTTTAGTTCTTCTTCTGTTTCTTCTTTCGCAATTTCTTTCTTTTCCTGTTCTTCCATTTTTTACCACCAATCTAATCCAATTGAACCCTTTCTATTATTATCTTTATTATATCATAAATTCCGCTAACAATTCTTATTTCTCCATTTATTATATCAAAAATTTCTCTATAAAAATGATTTTCTCGTATAAACTTCTACTCTATCATCTATGTAGATATCGATATCATCTGCATGCATCACTTTAAAAAATCCTAATCCTTTCATAACGACATCCTCTTTATCAGATACAGAAATATGTCGACAAGAAGATAGACTACCGGGGGACTGTTTCCGTTTACGATGGATATCTAATTGATTCGCAAAATAAAAAACATACTGATTTTCTTTTTGACAATCAATTTGAACAAAGCAATCAATGAAAATGCTCTGCTGTCCCTTAATTTGATAAGAAATCGGTCTAATAGATTGTTTGGGAACTACTTTTTTAATATCCTCTTTCGTAAGAATATCGAGAATGTTTCCTGAATCTAAAATACCTGGTGTATCGATTAAGACCAAATCTTCTGAAAACGTTACTTCAATATTTTCTAACGTTGTACTCGGTAACATACTCGTTGTAATCTCTGGAATTTGATCAGTATAATTGGCAAATAACCGGTTCACCAAAGAAGACTTGCCAGCATTCGTATATCCTACTACATAAACTTTAGAATCTGTTTGATGAATTCTTATCTTCTGCCATAACTCATCCATGTGATAATTCTTAACCGCACTGACTAACACTGTATCTACTATGGTTCCTGAAAGGTACGAAAAATATTTTTTTAAACGTTCTTCATAGACATCTCTAGGAAGTAAATCCCTTTTCGTAAGGACGAGAAGAATCGGATTAGAAAACAATTCGACGAACTGATTTAATGCTTGCGGAATAGAGAACAAATCTACTACCAATACGATTAAATGATTGGTCTTTCCTAAATCCTTTACCATCGATAAAAATTCTTCTCCTGATTGTTCAACCTGTTGATAGTCATTATAGTGTTTAATACGAAAGCAGCGCTCACAAAAATCGCAAGTAGAAGATTTCGCATACCCAATCTCATGGGCATCCGTCGTCTGTAAAGTAGCACCACAACCTCTACATTTACTCATAGAATCTTCCTCTTACAAACAAATCTTTGTCACGTAATTTTTTCATAATTCTCTTTTCATATTTTCTTTTAAACCAAGCGAGTGGATATTCTCTTTTGGCTAGACGATGAACAAGGATAGTCGTAATTTCAACACCATTTCCTCCTGCAATATCGTCAATCATGGAATCTCCGATAATAGCTACTTCGCTAAAATTAAATTTATATATCTTAATAACCGATAAAAATTTCTTGGGAGATGGTTTTCTTGCACAAGAACAACAATCTACATCCAATTCATCTTTAAATGGTTTTGCTCTCATTTTTGGACTATTGGTAAAAATAATTAATTTAAATCCCTTATCTTTTAATTCTTGAAACAATTGTTTTACCTTATCATTTGGATGTTTCTCTTTCAAAGGCGCTATTGTGTTATCCAAATCAAATAATAAGCACTTTATTCCTCTTGAAAGTAACATATCATAGTTGATATCGTAAATACTTTTTTGATAGATATCAGGAACGTATTTCTCCATAGACACCTCCTTGTATATTTACAGACATTTTATCACAATCTACTCTCTTTATCAATTATTTCCTAATAAAAAGAGAAACAAATTGCTTCTCTTTATTACCAATTCTTTCTTTTAATGATTAGGAAATGTCAAGTTCAAGTCAACCGTTACCAGTCACTAAATCTTTCATATAACGTAGAAATAAATCAAAAATACTAGCTTTCTCTACTGGGGATGCGACCGTCAAATCAATGGAACGAAGAACTTTTTCTCCATCTTTCATCGTAAGGGTTCCAATTTTCTCTCCCACAGCGATTTTAGATTTTATTTTTTCATACGAAATTTCATACGTTGGAGTTATTTTTTTATCCATCTTCCGATAGAGTAAACTAACATCTTCTTTAGGAACGACTGCTACTTGCTCCTGCTTGGATTTATCTAACGAGATGGTATCCACAATACTATCTTTTGATAACAGTTTCTGCATTCCATACTGCGCAAAAGCATAGTCTAGCATCCCTCCTGCTTCAGCATTACGAGTCGTACTACTAGGTTCTCCCATAACCACTGCAATAGCCCGTAAACCATCCTTTTTCATCGTAGCGGTTAAACAATATCCCGATTGGGAAGTATACCCTGTTTTAAGACCATCTACCCCTGCCTTAAAACGAACTAATTTATTCGTATTCACTAACCAAGTTTGACGGTCTGTACCCGTTCGTAAATACGTCTCATAGATGGAAGAATACTCTAATATTTTTTCATGTTTGACAAGTTCTCGAGCAATCATAGCCATATCGTAAGCACTAGAATAGTGATTTTCAGCATCCAAACCATGACTATTTTGAAAATGCGTATCTTTTAATCCTAATTCATTTACTTTATTATTCATCATATTGACAAAGTTTGCTTCACTACCACCAATTGCTTCTGCCATGGCCACAACGGCATCTGTCGTTGTTCCTAAAAAGCAGTAAGAAATCGTTTAAATTTAAGCTACCATGGTAGCCAAGGATATTCAATTTAAAATGTAACATTGCTTTATAAATGTTTTCCTCTTCTAGTTTTTCAACATATATGGCATCTATTATACTCCCAAATATTCTAAACACTGATTCGTCATCATCTAAAATTACACTTTTTATTTTTTGATAAAAATGATCGATACTATCTTTATGAGGATGTTCTTTTGAACTTACTAAATAATCATTCTTTTTCTGTTCTAAAATATCTAAATCAGAATTATATTTTTCTCTTCCAATATTATATTCTTCCCTATCTATTTCTTTTCTAGCTCTCATATTGATTAATTCTATTTTTGCGCTTTTAATATCTTCTATTTTTTTATCGAGACGGTTAATCTCTTTAGTATAATCTTTATTAACTTTTGTTTGATTTATAAAATCATATACTTCTTTGATAATGTCGCTTTCTTTATTTAGAAAAACACTCTCCATTTGTTTAAATATATCTAATAATTCTTCGTAGTAAATGACGGGAGTATGACAACCATTTATTTTTTCCTTACCATATTTTCTATAATTAGAGCAGCCCCAATATTTCCTTTCTACCCCTGTTCTTTTATTCTTATAACCCCCTTTTATAAAAGTTGCTCCATCGTGATAACATTTCATCTTACCAGATAGTGCATATCGCATATCTGTTCTAGTATGAGTTTTATGTTTATGAGAATTTTTATGGAATATCTCATTACATTTTTCCCATAATTCTTCTGATACAATTGGTGGGCATGACTCATAATCTTTATAAACGATCCATTCTTCCGGTTGAAATCTAATTCTTTTTTTAGAATGATAATCAACAGTTGTTTCTTTATGAGCACAAAAGTAACCTTTATATTTTGGATTTCTAATGATTCTCCCAATGACGGTTCCCGCAAGTGGTTTATTCGTTTTACTTTTTATATGATATTTTTCAAACAGATAATGACCTAGTTTAGAGGTTCCCATATGTTCTTTACTATATTCATGAAAAATCAGTCTAATGAACTCTGCCTCTTCTTCCACAATTTCTAACTTTCCTTTATTCTTTTTATAACCATAAAAATTATCATTCCCAGGAACTACTCCTTTTTCTATACTTCTTTTATAGCCAAATCTAATTCTTTCGGATAATTTTCGCACTTCATCTTGAGCGATAGATGACATAATAGTTAAACGAAGTTCTGAATCCGAATCAAAGGTGTTTATATTATCATTTAAGAAGAATACGCCTACTCCGTGTGATAATAATTCTTGTGTATACTTTATACTATCAACAGTATTTCTTGAAAATCTTGATATTTCTTTTGTTAGTATTAAATGAAATTTTCCTGTCTTTGCATCATTCATCATTTTAAGAAAATGATCCCTTTTATTTACACTAGTACCCGATATACCTTCGTCTACATAACCTGGTATAAATGTCCAATGTTCTTGTTCTTTTATATATTTTTCAAAATACATAACTTGATTTTCTAATGAGTTTAATTGTTCTTCATGATCGGTTGATACACGAGCATAAAAGGTAACACGAAGTGGTAATTCAACAAGTTTTTTACCAGTAGCTAAAATATTTCTAATTTGATACAGGTTCATATTTCTGAATACCTCCTTCTAAATGGGAATTTTCACTATTATATTTTTTATATCTTTATCTTGTTCTTGTCGTTTTTTGAGTTTATGAATATCTTCCTCTAACTTTTTAATCACACTACTGATATCGGTAAAATCAATCAAGCCTTTGCTACAAAGTTCATCTAATAATGCTTTTTGAATTAATTTTTTTCCAATTAGAGTTTCAGGATTATTATCCAAGTTTTCTCCTCCTCATTTAAACTTATTAGAATAAATAAAAAAAAGAACTCAAATGTTCGAGTTCTTAAGCTTCTTCAAAATGTAGAGTAGGCACATTCTATTTTTTACATACGCAAAAAATTTTTCATCATTTCTCACTTATTATAACATTCATCATAAAATCAATTTTCAAATAAGACTCACTTCATTTTTTTCATCTTTATTAATTTTAAAGTAGATTCAGGAACTAACTTTTTAAGTAGTTCTTCATCACCATCATCCGTAGCTTTTCTTACCACTTTAGCGCTTATCTCATCACCACTTATATTTCTAAATCTAGGTATTTCAATTAAAGCAATTCCATATAAAGGTAGATTTCTTTTAAGTTCTTTATTATATTCTCTAGTTATATAATCATTCTTCTCTTCGCCAACAAATCTCTTCTTAATATGTAAGATAGGCGCTATATACTGAGTAAAGATTTCTTGATCAATTGATAAATCAAGAGATACATCAGTAGCTTCACTTCTATTAAAGTATTCAGGAAATATCATGGAGGAACCAAATATCTTACCACTAGGTATTACTACGACGTTATCGAACCCTTTACATCCTTCTTTAACCATTTCATATCTATCTTTAAAAGAGTATTCTGATTTATCATCTTGTACTACCATTATGATTAACGTATCTACCTCTGTTCTAGCATAATCTATTAATCTATAATGGCCATAAGTAAATGGATTGCAATTCATAAGTATGGCACCATTATTAGTAGTATCAATGTGTAAACTCTTAAGAAACTCTAAATATTCATTTAAATACTTATTGTTATTAAATATATTTCTTTTCTTATGATTAGGAATTGGTACCGCTAAAGACGGATTCATAGGATCTATCATCTTTAATTCTTTTTCTAACTTTTTATAAATAAAATCTGCTATTATGCGATTAGCTTCTCTATTGCAATGGGCAGGTTTATCTATAAAATAGTTCTTTAATAAACCTGAATTATATAACGGAAGAAGAGATATCGATTGATGATACCCCATACTTCTTAACAATTCATTTTCTTTTTTAGAGACTATAAATATAAACTTATCATTTTGTTTACTATTCATATTATCTGCTATCCTTACTTGTTCAAAGAATTCCATAGCTCTTAAGCCATAATTATTAACAGAATAATCTCTCTTATTAGCATTGATGATTCTTTGCAAACAACTAGGAATAGTATTCTTATCATCTACTAGAACTCCATATATCATACAAGGTCCTAAAAAATTAATATCAAAAGCATAATTTCTATTTTTATTGGTAGTAACTCTTTTACCATTAATCGTTCTACAGAAATCATTATTAGAATCTGCTAATCTACATATGCCATTTTGGATGATTGTCCCTGGAGAAATATTTTCTAAGCCACAGAACTTAGTCATAAAATCCTCTCCATAAATATTATTTAGTAATGCAGTAATTTCCTCATCTTTATGATATTTACTTAAATAATATATGTATTCTATCTTACTATCTAATCTTTTCTGTTCTTCTAAACTAAAAGATGTTATATCTTTAGAATCTGGAAATTCAAATACAGTTATATCTAATTTTTGACATAATTTATTAACAAAATAATAGTATTCCACATTTTGACATAACCTAGTTAGGCTTATTAAATTATCATTAAATAATATTTCTTTAAGTTTTAACCCATTTAAAGTGCTATCGAATACTATTTCGCCGTTAGCAGTTAATTCTTTTATTTTATCTAAATCATAATCAATGATTTCTGTCTCAAAATCATTACCATACACGTTGATATAACTATATAAAATACTAGATAATTCCCCCGTAACATATATCTTTTTAAGATTTAAACTTCTTAGATAATCAATTACTTTATCATTATCTTTATATAGATAATTCCATCTATCTTTATTTATGAAAGTATTATTATTCCATACATTTTCTATTTCTTTCATATCTTCTTTCATTCTATCTTCATCTATTATCATATTCGTATTAACTTTCATAAAATCCATATAGGAATGATAAGTTATATACCTATCGCTACGTAGAACAATAACACTTGTTTCATCTTCCAAAAAAATCTTATTGATATCATTAGAATAGTTCTTATCACTATTATCTAATTTAACAAATCTCATTATTCCCCCCCTAAGAGATACTTTCAATTGTTTATTATCAAATCTACTATCTCTTTATCAAAACCATATAGTTCATGTTTTCCTTCGTGAATTATTTTGTAATCCAGTTTATTTTCATCACAGAACTGAATGATATGATCTACATTCACAGTCTTATCCATATCGCCTTGAATAATGAATATATTATCAAACTTTTCACTTTTAACATATTCATCACCCTTTTTGAATTCTAAGTAAGCTTTCTTATATATTTTGATATCATTATATAAAGGTAGATACTTATGATTATCAAAGTATTCCCTATTAAGTTTCCCTACTTTTCTTTCCATAATCTCACAAAAATTAATAGCTGGACACATTAAATATATTTTATCTACATCGCTCTTTATTTTCTGGTAAGAATTCAGTATTACAAATCCTCCATAGCTAGAGCCAAATAAATATATTTCGCTATCCTTATGATTATCCTTAATATAATCAATAGTATCTTTTACATATGAAATACAATTCGTTAAATTAAACTTTTTAAAATCATTTCCATCTTCTCCATGTGAAATTAAATCAAGACTATAACAGTTATATCCGTTATCTAATAAATCTTTATAGAATCTAGCAATCCAATTTTTATTACCACCTAATCCATGTATATAGATTATTATTTTTTTATTTTTAGGTTCTATGGCACGAAATAAATGTATCTTGTTATGAATATTAAAATCTATATTTACTCTTTTATCGTTCTTAGCTATTTCTACTAACTCTTCTATCATAATTTCCTCCAACTTATTACTTTCTTAAATGTATCTTTATTAGGAAAATCTTTTTCCTCTACTTCCTTAAAAACTTTTTCATAATCATATGGTATCTCATATTTGATTAGTCTCTCACCATTCTCTAATATATAATATACCGCTTTATCTATAATAGCTACTCCTGTACCATTTAAGGAGTTTAATAAAGTATTCCCAAGAGTATGTTCTCTTTCAAAATGATAATGACCATATATCACTCTATCAAAATCCAGTATTCTTTTCCCAAATAGTAATGGATTCTTATCTGCTATTTTTACGTTTTCTGATAGTTCTGGTTTATATCGTTCAAAATCTTCTAAAGTATTTCTTTTTAAAAATTCTTGTGGATTTTTACCATCATATTTCCATCCCCCTATAAAGTCATATCTAACATCTAATGGGAAGTGACAAAGTCCTATCTTTTTATTATGTATATCTAATTCGATAGATATAGGACTATTATTTATATAATCGAATTCTTTACTTTTTAATTGTTCTTTAGTCCATACAGCATTATGATATCTTTCAATATTATTCCGTTTCAAATAAGGGAACATATCTGCTCCCATAATGACATATGCTTCAGCATTCCCTTGTATATTTATGATATTATGATTCATAGCAAAGTCTACTGTTTCACTGGGAGCATATCCTAATCCTATTAAATCTCCTAAACAATAGATAAAATCTATATTCTTATCTTTCAGATCTAATAAAACAGCTTTTAATGCTTCTAAATTAGCATGTACATCTGTTACAAAAGCTATTTTCTTATTCATGTTCTTCACCTCTATTGAAATTATTTATAAATAAATGTTATGATATACATCAAGAAAAAAGGAGTGTTAATATGATTATTATTGAAGGACTCGACGGTACTGGTAAAACTACACTTGTTAATGATTTATTAAAAAAGAACTACATCCTTGTTAAACAGGATTTTCATCATGAATCACATTACCATAAATATGTTAATGTTATCAGATCTTCCCATAATCATTCAGTCAGTGATCGGTCATTTATAAGTGAAATGGTCTATGGAAAAATACTAGCCAACACTACTAAATTATCAGAAGAAGAATTTGATAATCTTATCAAACTATATTCAGAATATAAAACTAGAATTATATACTTATACGCTTCTAAAGATATCCTTTTAAAAAGAAGAAAAGATGATATTCAAGATAGAGAAGTTATCTTTCATCTATATCAAAAACTGATGGATGAATTTGAAAGACGATTAGACTATATTTCTTCCTATATGGATGTTTTGGCTATCAATACTGGAGAAAATAACCGTGAACAAGTCTTATCTAAAATTTTTAAGTAATCTAGTATAGTTTTTTACTTTAGCTATTCTAAACATATCTTTATGAAAGATAGCGTTTTCATGTCTATCGAGTTCATACCTAGGTTTTAGCATCGTAACGATGCTATCTCTAATATTTAAATTACACGTATTAATAGGTACATCTCTATGAATACTTTTTTTTTGAATGAATGCAATAGATAAATTATCTTTATCTTGGAATAATACTTCTATGAATTCTTTAACGGTACTAATAATAGTCATTCTATCTTCGTTACTAAAATGATATTCATCCATTATTTTAGAAACATTATCGAGTATTCCATTACTATCTCTTATATAAAACGCTAAATTATCATATCCTTTTTGATAAGTATATAATCCGTTGGATACAAATCTAGATAGTAATACTGGGGATAATAAAGAATAATAATAGGCTGCTCCAAAGTTATCTGTTGTAAATACCGATTTATTATCTTTATATGACCAATTATAAGTCATAGCATTTACTATTCCATAGTTTTCTAATATATTATTCATATTTTTTAATTTATGAGATACTTCACTATCACCGTTTAATCCTTTAGATAATATACTCTCTTCAAAAGAAGAATTAAACCCATGATAACAATATCCATTATCTATATATCTATCTGTTATATATGATATTATTCTATCTTTCGAATGATAATTCTCTATCAACCGTTCTATTAAATAATCATCCATTTTATAATATAAATCTGATATGTCATTAGAATCATTTATAATTTTTTTTAATAAAACAATATATTGATTGATTTCTATATCGGGGATAAGGATGATTAAATCACTTATCTTTTTAATGATATTAGATATGATAAATACCTGTTCATCTATCAATGAATATTTATTAAATCCATATTTCAATAAATCAATTCTATAATGTTTCTCTATTACTCTTTTAAATACATCATCAAATTTAGAATCAAATGTTTGTGTGAATAACCTATACATCATTAATCATCCTTATTTAAAATATTCTTTTAATGCTTCTTTTTGATATGGCAATACAATATGATGGAACAATTCTTCTTTAGTACATTTTACTAGGGCAGAATTTTTCTCCAATGGTTTGTATTCTTCATCAAATACTTCTACTATATAAATATTACTTAAAGAATTCATATCCACATCACTCCTAGTATGCCAGTAGCAATCGATTGTGCACAATTCTTTTATACTTTTAATCCTTAAACCAGCTTCTTCCATAAACTCCCTTTTTAAACATTCTAAATGAGATTCATTGTTTTCCATCCCACCGCCTATTAAAGAATAATCGTTATCTTTAAGAGTGATATAAAATTCATTATTTTTTTCTACTATTCCAAAGCAAGTCTCTCGAAAAGCATATTGAATATTATGATCTTTTGTACCTATTACTATCTTATTCATTCCATTTTCTCCATACATCTTTTTTATTTTTTATTAAGTTATTTAACAATCTTTGTTCATCTCTATAGTCCATACACTGCCAGAACCCATCATATTGATATGCTATAACATCGTTTGTTTCCATAAGTCTCTGAATAAGGACACTTTCAAATGGACCGGAATCTTTATTTAAATAGTTAAATATTTTCTTATTCACTATCATATATCCGCCATTAATCCATTCGCATTCTCTTAGTTCTTTTTCTCTAAAATTTTTAATTTTATTGTTTTTAATTTCAAATATGCCAAATCTTTCTTTAGATTTAAACACAGATAAAGTAAGTAATTTCTTATGCTTCTTATGAAACTCAATCAAATCCCCGATATCTATATCTGATACAGCATCTGCATACGTAAGTGCAAATTCATCTTCATCAATATATTTTTCTATTTTCTTTAATCTTCCACCCGTACATGTATGAAGACCGGTATCTATTAGTTTGATATTCCAATCTTCATTCACCGTACGAAAGAACTCCTTAAATAAATCAATTCTATAACCTAAACATATAATAAAATCTTTAATTCCATAATAAGAATAAATCTTCATAACATGCCATATAATAGGCATATCTCCTATTTTTACTAATGGTTTTGGAGTAAAATCTTCATCTGTCCTAATTCTACTCCCTCTTCCACCAGCAAATATCACACATTTCATAACACTACCCTATACCTTTAGAATACTACTATTATTAATTGATGTATTCCAATAATAATCATCATCTTTTTTCATAACAAATACTCTATGTTTTAAAGTTTCCGTGATATAAGATATTTCATTTAAAGATAATACTATATTTTTAAGTACTATGATATTGTCTTTCAATTCAATATCTTCTTTTTTGATGGTTCTTCCTAATTTCTTAATCGTTTTTTGTACTTCATCTTTTGTAACCATCTTTAGATTATCATTCTTCTTTTTACAAAGAGCTCTTTGATAATTAGGACATTTATTACATTGACAAATATCACTATTATAAAAGAACTTTCTATCTGGTTTAGATAAAGCGACTGCTAAAGCACAAGAGGTTGTCTGATATACTGGATAATCACTTTTATCTTTCAGTTTATTCCATACATAATCATATGCATTTTTATCCCAAACATTATCTGCTTTTAAAGCTTCCGTTCTATGTTCTCTTAAATTGTTCCATTCAATATGATCTATGATTTCATCTGTTATTTTAAGACCAATAGCTACAGATGCAACAGCATATTTCTTAACGAAGTTATAGATTCTATCGATATCTTCTTTTTTGCTATTTACTGGTATAAATGGTCTCCAATAATGAACAATAGACTTATTATATTTATGTAATGTAATAAAGTTATCTTCTATATCTTTTCTATTTACTCCAATTTCTACATTTTTATCAAGACCTGAATAACTTAGAAAAAATATAAATTTCTTGCCCTGTTTTTCATAAATATCTATAAATTTAATAAAGTCTTCTGGTATCTTACATTTCGTGATGAATATGATTGGATTTTGAATATTCTTTTCCATTAATAAGGTTACTAGTTGTTTTAAATATTCTATATTATCTGGCGTAGAAAAACCGTCTGTTTGCGATAATAAACATAGTGGAATATCTTTTATATAGAATTTGCTTGTTAATAGCATTTTAACTGCATTTTCAGGTGATGTTAATACTTTAGGTTGTACTAAATTAAGTCTTCTTTCTCTTAAAAAGCAATATTTGCATTGTTTAGGACATCCTTGTATAGGATTAAGTACCATCCATGTGGCATGAATATCTACAATGGGATATAATTTAGCTTCTGTTCTTTCAGCAAATCTATTTAAAAATTCATTAGCATCCTTAAGCATTAAATCAAATTCATAAAACATATCTACATTTAGAACATCCGCAATATTAAATATAATTTCTAACATATTCGCAAGTTTATATAATATAAAATCATTCACTTTAGAAAATCCATATCTAATCTTATAATGTCTATAATTATATTTTTCAAGTAGTATTTCTGATACTTGTCCATATACTACATTAAACGATAATAAAGCATCACTAATAGATGAGAACTCTACTTTTTTATAATTATACTCATAATTTTTTAAATTTATTTTTGACTTCCAAGCAAGTGCTATTATCTGAAGAACTATATCAGATAGTTCATCTCCAATATCGTGGATATTTCTACCCACCTCTTTATATTCTTTATGTTCTGACATAAGTAAACAGAAATGTCCTAACTGTGTGTTCATTTCTCCTAGTACCGTAATAGCATTCCAATTTTTATCTTCCGTTATTCTAAACCTATTTTTAAGTTCAATAGCCTTATCATAATAATTCTCTAAAAAATATCTAACATTCACTTTAAACCCACTCTTTCTTTTTAATTTTTATCATACTATCATACTCTTCTTGATCTTCGCCCTTTAAAGATTCTTTTTTATGCTCTAAAACATTTATCAAATAATCAATCATATTTTTTCTTATATTAAGATTACTAATACCTGAAATAAACTTTTCATAATGAGAATTTGCATGATATAAAACATCTATAGCTTTCTTCTTAGTTTTTTCATAGCTAGTATTCCGCATAATACTA
Organism: uncultured Bacilli bacterium; assembly: GCA_947629315.1. Classification (GTDB taxonomy): domain Bacteria; phylum Bacillota_I; class Bacilli_A; order RF39; family UBA660; genus UBA5578. The sequence continues at coordinate 84,807 of CANRDB010000002.1, read as the reverse complement.
TTTTCTGATTGATAATAATAATATCCTATAAACGGAATAGATATCACTTTAACAGCTTTATACAACTGGTAAGAAGTAAGACCAAAATCTTCTTGTGTTCTTCCCTCTACAAATTGAAAGTTATTATCAACCCAAAACTTTCTACGATAACAGTACATCCAAGAAGGACTATATATTTCATTATGAACTGCACATAAATTTAAAAAATCAATACCCTTGTAAATTCCTATGTTCTTGGTAATAAATTCTTCAACAATACCGTTATTACTATCAGTCATGACCGCTTGAAATCTAAGCATATCATAGTTTGTATCATCATATTTATGAATAGTTTCCATTAATTTTTCATCAATCATATCATCCATATCTACAAAAAGAATGAAATCTCCTGTGCATTTTGTTAAACCAAAATTTCTTACTGCACATGGATCATGTTTAGACACTTGATAGAGTTTTATCTTATCCTTATAATTTTCAAGTTTTCTATAGGAATTATCACTACTGTTATCATCAATAGCAATGATTTCATAATTATCATTAGTCTGTTTAAAAATAGAATCTAAACATTTATCAATGTATTGTTCTCCATTATATACTGGTATTATGATACTTACCTTTTTCATAAAAACCCCTCATATTTATTTTCTATTTTCGATAGTAATTTATTATTTTGACATCTTGATGACATATACAATCTTTCCTTTCTACAAACAATAACACACATTACTCTATTTTAGGTAAAATCCACACTTTTGTTATATTCCATTATAAACAAAAAAGAGGACTATAAAACAAGGCCCTCCTCCTCCACAAGTACTACAAATTAATTTATTATTTATTCTATTACTTTTTTAATAAAAATCAAGTATTTTGATATATTTTATTTTTTAATCTCCTATCTTTTTTATATTGGTATACATTCTAGTATGGTATCCATGCCTATCATAAAATTTAATAGCATTTTCATTATACGCAAATACATCTACTAAAATATATTCACAACCTAATGATTTAAAATACTCTTCCATTTTGTTCATAAGCATATTCCCTATACCTTCCCCTCTTACATTTTTTGAAACGATTAATTCAGTTATTTCTCCTATTTTTGGACATTTATAATCTAGGTAATCATATTCATCATATGGAAAAATACATCCCATAATTAATCCTACTGCTTTATGATTATCTAGTGCTACATAACACTTACCATGATTATTTTTAACTTCTTCTAAATCTAAAATTGCCATTTCATCTCTATATTCTGGATGTAGTTGATCTAAATTATCTTTATCGATTGAAACAATGTATTCTTCCAGTTCAACTAATAAATCTTTCACATCTTCCAAATATTTATCTTCATATTCGATTATTTTCATTATAAGCATATTCCTCCCTTGTTAATTCATATTTAGAAAAAGTTAATAATCCATCATAAAAGGTATAAGGGGATTCTTCTTCTACTTCACCAATTTTATGAAAGCCTAATTTTTCAAATATTCTACAAGATGCTACATTATCTTTTACAGCACCAGAAGAAATACCATTTATCTCTACTTCTTTAAACATATAATCTATCATGGCTTTTGCTGCTTCGGTTGCATATCCTTTTCCTTGATAATTGGGATCTATATACCAACCTACATCACGAATCGTTATATCTTCACCATTTTCTTGAGCAGATACTTGTCCCACTACTTCTTCAGAACCACTATCGGTATATTCATGCTTTAAGAATATACTCCAAACAAAGACATCATTATAGTTTGCTTTAAGAACTTTCGATTGATAAAACTTTTCTTGATTTTCCCAAGTCCAATGGCTAGGATCATTGGCATGTTTTTTAGAACTTGTTAAATACCATTTATTTACCTCGGGAAGCATTAATATCTCCCATAATCTTTTTTGTTCTTCCATCTTAGAACTTCTTAAAATTAATCTTTTCGTTTCCATAGTTTTACTTCCTATGATATTCATTTAACATATTCCTTTCTATTATGATATCGTCTCTTACCGCATCAAGCAAGAAATTACTATCATCAATTTCTATTCTCTTTGTTTTATTGGATTGTTAATCATGACTAACTCATTTCCATATTCTGTTCACAAAAAAATTCTGCATAATGCAGAATCAGTTCTAGAATCTAAAAGAATCTTCCTAAAAGTTTACTAAATTAGGAGTCGTGATGAATTCTGCATTATCGATAACTTGTAAATTTTTCATCTTAATCATGCTCCTTCCTTCAAATAATTTATATTATTAATATATCATAAAAAAATTTCTTTGTAAATCATTCAATTTTTTATATATCTTTTGAAACCAGCGACTGCTTTATAGATACCACTAGTTCATTCCCACTCGCAATTGTAATTCCTTTTAATAAGTCTTCAACCGTCATAACCTCTCCTTCCTCTAACAGAATTTGAGAACCACCCATATCGGATGCATGCTTACTAGCTGTGATTTTGGTATCTAAAGAAAGAGAACCATTATCAAGCGCTTCCATAATTAATAATAAACTCATCATTTTTGTCATGGAAGCGGGCGCTAATTTCTCATGAGAATTAAATTCATAGAGTACTTGCCCTGTTGATGCTTCTATTAAAATCGCACTCTTCGCACTCGGTGCGAGTAAATTTCCCTCCTCTGCTCTTACACTAGGAATCAAGAACCATAAAGAAATCATGAATAGTAAAACTTTTTTCATATGTCACCTCTATTTAACTCTATGTCAAAGCAAGATAAATAAAACAAAGAAAAAAAGATTTTCCACAAAAAAACTCGTTTCTTCTCTTTTGAGAAACGAGTTTCTTAATATCTATTTATTGAGAATCGCATCCATTGGTTTTATGATGGAAACTCTTCTAAGGGCAATTACCGTGATAGAAAAAACGATCATCACCATAAATACTAAAAGAAATAAAGCTAATACAGGTGGATGGGATAATGCATGAAGTTGAAATAGATAAGTTCCAAAAACAAATCGATTCACAATCTGACTCACAGCAATCCAACCAATGATTCCCAAACACCATGATAGGAACGAAGTCATAAAGGATTCATATCCAAAGATTTTTAAAATATCCCGATGACTGGTTCCTAGAGCCATTAAAATACCAATATCTTTATGACTTTGCAGAATGGATAGACCAATAAAATTTGTAAGGAATAAAAAGGTAAACAATAAGGAAATCACACTCATTAGATAGATAAAAGGAGCGGCTTGTTTCATTTGATTAGAAATCTCTTCTATTTCATCCGTATAATCAGTGTGATAACTGAATAACTGAGCAGAAGTTAATTCCCCACTTTCTACTATCGTTTGAGAAGGTATTTTTTGAAAAGTTTTTTGCACATGAGTAAGGTCATCATCATATCCATATACGGAATCAATTAACTTCAACTCTGGGTGATAATTCTCTACATACGTATTACTAATATAATTATCTTCTTCTAAGGAAACACCCACAATCGTGAAAGTTTCATTCTTGGCCTCTCTCCGATTTCCATATCCTTGATAAAACGTCAAGGAAATTTGGCTAGGATGCTCTTGTAAATAAACCTGTATAAATTGTTCTTTCATCTTCTCATAACTAGATTCTTTTTGGTGAGTTTCCATGTACTGAACAAATTCTTCATAATAAGAATAAGAACGCGATACAAAGGTATCATAAGACACTATGATTTCTTTTTCTTTTAACTCTGATATCTCTTTTTTACCATCTTTCGTCATCACTGTCATAGGAGAATTTAGTGTCTTTAAACCACCTTTTAAGACAGTTTGATTTTGGATAGTATCCAAATAACTGAGAGGATTATCTTTTAAAATGGATGTCTTGGTAAACCCTTTTACATAAATTCTAGCCGCATGAGCACGATATGTTCTCTCAAAAAATTCATACAGTTCTAGGTCATCATCCAGTAGAATTCCTATCTGAAAAATACCTTTTTCGTAAGCTTCCTGGAATATTGCATTATCATCATCGATAACCCCAACTACTCGAACAGCATTCTCCCCTAATTTTAATTCGACATCCGTCTTTAGCAAATCCTCAATATCTTTAGGATAGTAGAGTTCTCCAGAACTTGTCTTTACTCCTAATTTACTAGCGTATTCTACAAAATATCGATGAACAACAATCTCTCGATCATTTTCTGGTAATCTTCCCACAATTGGAGTTAAAATTTGATCATCTTCCACCTCTATAAAAACAGGGGTAGGAAATGGTTGTTGATAATACCGGTCAGAGGAATCCTTAGGAGCACCAAATACAAAAGCTAAATCTGTTCCCTCATTATATAGAGAGTAAGCAACATTCCATTTGGTATCCGATAGTTGTTGTAACTTACTAAAATCTTTTTCCTCCAAAGGCACATATCGATGATTGATGTTATCCCACTTTTGAATAGAATAAACAAAATTATGATTCTCTCTCATTGTTCGAGCATATAGTTCTTCTTTAGAAAACAATAAAAAGGAAAGAGAAAGGCCCGTCAGAATAACACAAATCATCATACAAAAAACAGTCATCATGAGTCGAATAGGTTTTCTTTTTAGATTATTCCAAGATAATTTTAGTGTAAACAAAAACGGTAAATGAGATTTTTGAAAGGATGGCTTTGGGGATGTTTTGTTTTCTATTTGAGGATGAGTGTCTTCGATAACTTTGCCATTTTCTAATTCAATAATCCGGTCTCCATACGTTGTCGCTGCTTCTCGATCATGAGTGACCACTACTACTAATCGGTCTTTACTAATCTCTTTTAACAATTTAAAGATTTGTTCTCCATTATGCGTATCCAAATTTCCAGTAGGTTCATCTGCTAAAATAATTTTAGGATTTTTAATCAAGGCACGAGCTATCGCCACTCTCTGAATTTGTCCTCCTGATAATTCATTCATACGACGCTCTCCTAACCCACCAATTCCTAATTTTTCTAATAATTGGTCAGTTTCTTGGTGAGAAATCGCTTTCCGTTGTAACCCTAAAGATAATTCAATATTCTCATATACATTATAAGATTCTAAGACATGGAACTCTTGAAAAACAAATCCAACATAAGTATTTCGATAACTATCCCATTCCTGCTTTGAAAAGTCATTCATACTTGTATTGGCTACTAAAATTTCTCCACTCGTTAATTGGTCGAGTCCCCCTAATAGATGGAGGAGCGTTGACTTTCCACTACCACTCTTTCCTAAAATAAAAGTCATTCCCTTATTTTCTAATTGAAAAGAAACATCTTGTAAAGCCTGTGTAGAAGTGGATGCTTTCGATTGATATACTTTACTAACTTTTTTTAATTCTATCATACAACACTTCCTATCTTATTAATTTCAGTATAACAGTTTTCTTTTGTTTTCGCAATTCTAAAAAAAGAAACACAAAACTTTCTTTTAAACAAGTTTTAAACCATGATTATTCATTTCATGTTACCCTTTCCTCTAGTTTCATTTTAATTTCTAACAAGAAAAAAGAATTCAAATATATGACAAAATTTATTACAATTTTTTGGAGACCTTATGAGTTAGAATTAAAATATTTCTCATATACATCAGCAGAAATTTTATTATATTTTTTTATTTGAATATCCATATTTTCTTGCAATACTTCTTCACTTGTCTCTCCTGTAAAAATTTCATTTGCAAAAATATAATTATATTTAGATGCTTCCAGTATTTTCAAAGGTGTATAATCATACCCGGTTAAAACATCATTTGCATTCAGATTCGCATTAAAATGTCCATATTTTATACTAGAATATACAAAAGCATTTTTAACCGTCGCATTTGTTGCATTCTTTAAAAATACTAAATATTCATTTCCTACCTCTAAAGGTGTACTTCCATCTAAGTAAAGGACAGAATCATTACCCCATTCAGCAATTAAATCATAAATAGGAATTGACATTCCTTCTTCCACATTATTACCTTTTAATACTTTTTTAATAGTGCAATTGTTTAAAATTCCCCTTCCTATAAATGTAGGATTTTGCGATACTTTAACAATTAATATGTAATCCGATAAATCTTCTAAATCCTTGAGTGATTCAACTTTATCATCAATAAAGAAATCTTCTAAGTTAAATACTAAATTATATTGATCTTTTGCTATTAAAGTATATTGGCCATTTTTTAAATATTCATCGTAATCAAGATTTTTTATATTTTCCTTAGCATAAAAAATTAGTACAATTGTCGCAATTGTTAAAACGAATATTCCAAAGAGGAAAAATTTAATTATTTTTTTCATAACTTTATATCTCCGGTTATTCTGCCATTATCAATTTTAAATATTTTGTCACATAGCAATTTTAAATCATCTTTGTTATGACTGGCAATTAATATTAATTTATTTTCCTTTTTTAATTGTAAAAGAATTTTATATACGTTCTCTACACTTGCCTCATCTAAACCATTCGTCGGTTCATCTAATATGATTAATTCCTGATTTTCCATTATTGCTTGAGCTAAACGTAACTTTTGCTTCATACCTAAAGAATATTCTTTATATTTCTTTTTGTAATCTTCCTCTAATCCAACTTTTTTTAAAATTTTTTTCATATATTCAATATCACGGTCATGATTAATTTCATATAGCATGGATAGATTTTCTAATCCATTTAAATGAGGATAAAAACCAGGATCCTCTAATAATAATCCTATTTTACGCAAATCATAATCCTCTGTTACAATAGACTTTTTATCGATGATAATATCCCCTTCTGTAGGAAAAATTAAAGTAGCAATTGCTCTAAATAGCATAGTTTTTCCAGAACCATTTCTCCCATAAAAGCCATATATATTACCGCTCTTAAGAGTTAGATTTACATTATCTAATACTGTTTTATCCTTAATTTTTTTTGTATATTTCTTTACTTCTAAAATCATAAATCTCCTCCTATTTTAATTCAAAAAATTTATACTTTAACACTATCCCTTTTAAGCATAAAAACAGCAGTATTAAGGTTAAAAAATTTATTTTATAGCCACCATATAAATTCAAAAAAGGATATTTATCATTAACATCAATCATCGTTAAACTAAAAATTTGTAAAAAGACGACTAATATAAATGTATATGTAAAATTATTTAAATTCATTGATATAAGTATAAAAACAACATTCATAAAAATCATTTCAATAATATATTTCATGCAAAATAATAGAAAAGTGATATTTATAGTTCCTAATTTTCCAATTAATATTATAAATTGAAAGAATAATATCAAAAAATTAAAAATTAATGAAAATACGATACATTGTTTCAATTGATAACGAATATAATCACTTCTATTTTTAAATCTCATGTCAAATCTCAAAATTTGATAAAAATATTTTTTTCCAATTATATATAAATTTAATAATATTGGTAAATACCAAATTAAATTAACAATTTGATTATCTCCCCAAAAGACAAAGGTTTCATATATTGATAGTGAAGTGTCAAATTCATTAATGTAATTTTTTTTCAAATAACAAATTCCTAGCATAAATAATAGGAATATAAAAATATCTTTAATACTAACTTTTTTCATAATTTTCATCCAAGAAATAATCATTCTTCATCATTAAATCAAGAGACTTTACCGTAGAATATACTATAAACGATAAAACAAGTAAAAATATTATGAAATAATTTTTATATAAACTAGGCAAAATTAATATATAACTAAAATCAAAAAGATAATTGTCCGTAACATAATTAAAATATTCAAGAATAAAATCTATAACAGCAAATATTATAAAAACTGAAAAGCACGACGTAGAACGATTTCTTAATTTAGTATCTATCATTCTTATAATACTAATAAAGGCTAATGAAAAAATGATATCATTAAAAATTATTTTTACTATAAGAAAAATATTTTCTATAAAATGATTATATTCCATAATAAGAATAGGAATATGTAACATTATAAATAATGTAGTCAATATGACAAATTCTACTTTAATGATATAAAAAGAAAAGTTTAAAAAATTTTTTTCCCTTAAAAATAGTCCATAAACATTTAAATGGTTGTAGACTATATAATGAATGAAAATTGCAAATGACAATAAAATATATCTTGCTGGAACAGAAGACATTTTAGCGAGATACAATTCCAAAAAATTATTTGAAATATCGTTTCCAATAAGAAAGCCCAAAATGATTACAATGATATAACAAGAAATAATAATTGGACTCTTTAAAATATATTTCATAGTAAAACATCCTTCTTTTTTAAAATGATAAGTAATAAAAATACACTAATCATAATTAATAACAGGCATCCAACAAGAAAATCTCTTATTCCGTACATGGAAAAAGGCTGTAAAAAGGTTAAAAGAGAGACATTAAATCCTAAAAATGATAAAATAACTTCGCTCAATATAATTAGCAAAAAAGGAATAAAGTATATCACTACTCTTTTCTTGATAAAAAAAGAAAGTAAATAAGAAATACCTGATAACAATCCTAAAACAAATGATACCGATAAACTAATTAAAATTACAAATAAAACGGGATTCATAATTCTAATATTTTCTAAAAACCATGCGGGATTATATTCTAATTTAAATCCCAAATCAGACCAAAAAGAAAGTCTATTTCCTGTCCCATAAACAATTCTCAAAACCAAATAATTAAACATAAAACCTAAAAACAAAATAACCATTGTAATCAATATATTCATGATAAATCTAATAAATATATTTTTTCTGTAATTTAACCTAAAAAAAATCATATTTGTAATTTTAGTTTTATTTTCTATCCAACTAGAATCTGCAAAAACCATAGCAGAAACAATAGGTAAAACAATGATAATTAAAGAAGTTAATTGAATAAGAGCATTATAAAGAATAAATTGATATTCTCCTGTACGAGTTTGTTCTAATGCAACATCTAAACTTATAGAATTTCTTATGCATAAAAAAGCATGGAATAGATTAATAAACAATATAATTAGTATCGAAATATAAAATTCCTTTTTTTTAAATAAAAGTTGAACATTATATTTTAATTCTTTCATAAAAATCCTCCACTTCGACACAAAGCCCAGTATATTCCGAGCTTTACGTCATTAAAGATATCTAAATGTACCTTCAATCTGGTTTGAGTTAAATGTATAGTTATGATTACGGAAACGCGCTCTCATTGTAGTCCCTGGATTACACACTTCGCCATAATCAACCATTCCACTAACAGAATCATCACTCATATCTTTCTTATACAATACAGTTCCTTCACCCCAATTTCCTAATTTACCATCACGCACTATTACAGCCGAAAATGTAACTGCAGCTGGATCCATTAATGTTAAAGTAGCAATTCCATATGTAGTAGCCATCTGTTTGTCTCTATCAGCAACATATGCATATTTTTGTTTCGTTGGAACAGCCGCATTAATAGGTGCATCTGATTTTGTTAAATCTATAGCCTTAGCAAAAGTTAGACAAAAGAAGGCAGATAAACTTAACGCTGAAATTGTTAATATTTTTTTGTACATTTTCATTTTATCACCACCTTTCTTTTATACTTATATATTAAATCTTAAAACATACATTTTAAAATTTAATATCAAAATTTGTTTACCAACTTCCATTCCAAATTGCTTTTGAAATATCAAACGTATCAAAATAACTTGAAGTTGAGTTCAAATGTGTTATACCGCTTTTATTAATATTATGGTTAGGAGCATTTGCTTCACTAATACTCTTTGTAGAATGAGCATAATCACCATAAGCATTTAATCGTTTAATAGTTGAAGTCGTATTTTTATCGACATCAAAGTAAAGATATGCACTCATAGAAGTTATAGATTTAGAAGAAGGTAGCAAATAGGTAACTGAAGCACCACTTGATGTTACTTTTTCTGAATATGTGTTGGAACTTGAAATATAAACAACTTAACAGAGAGTGCAACAGTATTATCAACTTTTAAACTAATGATATTTTTTTCACAATTGTGCCTTTATTTTATTCTAACTCTTAAATATCCATTTATCCTCTTTTCTAATTTCATTTTAATTCTCTGTAGAAAAAAAATTCAAGGGCAAAAATTTCCCATAAAATTTTCTAACATTTAAAAAGTTCAACCATATATGTTTTTCCCTTCTTTCAAGTTTATTGTAGCAAATTCATAGTATAAACCTACACCCCCAAAACAGAGAATTACTATCCATTTTGGAGAATTTAATCCACGAATTAAAAAAATCTAGTATTTTTACTAAAATTTGACCTTTTAAATTATGGTTGAAATTCCCCAGTTACATAAACAGTAGCATCAAGCAAATGTTCTCTGTTTCCTCAAAGGTGATATTTACTATCTTCATAAGTATCTGTTTTAAATTTTTCTTCTTTACCAGTTGGTTCAGATAATAAAATTTTTCCTTTTGCATTCTTATTAACATCCTTAAGAGTAAACCACATTCTATGCCCAGATTTACTACTTGTTTGCCATTTTACATAGGAATACATTGAATCATTATTTTTTATCTCTGGACTGCTTAAATTAGTAGCAACATAATTTGCAGACCCGGAAAATCCCCTCCAAGATGCTCTAGCATTAGAAACACTTACCATCAAAAATAATCCCGTAAGTATTCCAAGTCTTTTTCATTCTCCACTCCTTTACATTTAGATTTATTAAACTTTAAAATTTAAAGTCTAATATTATCAATTTAAAGTAATATCAACACCGCCCATTCCGTCGAATGTCTCCTGTGCATTGCCATAAAAATTAAAAACTTTTCCATAACCAGATGAATCTATTGTGAAAAGTTTACTTGTGGCAAGAGAAATCGTCTTTGTAGCATGTTGATAACTGGCATAAACCGTACCACTAGATGTCACATAAAATTTTTGATCGATAACTATGTCTGTTGCGCTAGTTGGCAATTTTACTGACACACCAAATCCATTGGAATATTGCGTTAAATTATTGAAATATTCAACCCCATTGCTTGATAGAACTCTAGTAATGATGGTATTTTCTGCTAAATTGGTGCCATTAAATCGTGTTCCAATTACATCATAACTTCTAACCTTTGGATTCTTTAACCATTTAACAGTAGTTATAACTGTGCATTTAGTAGATGAACAACTTTTTAGAATTGAAATTTTCTTACTATCAGTGGAATGTGTCATTCCCATTAAATTATTTTGATAACCATCATAAAATTTCATTTCTATTTCAGTTCCGTTTGTAAATGCTTCTTCAAACCATTCATAATCATCGGCTGTCATCTTATAAAAATAATTTTTCCCATACATATCAATGATTATATTATACTGTTCTTCTGTTAATACAACACCATGATTATTTTTATAAATCTTAGCAGGAGTTTTTGAAAGTGCTCTAACTAATGGAAAACATGTTAAGACACACAAAAGTAAAAAAGCAATAAGAAAAGTTCTGATGATTCGCCTCATATTACTCTCCTTTCTAACTTCATCTTAATGCTTCATATAAAAAAAGTAAAGGGCAAAAATTTCCCTTTACTTTTCAAAACCTATCTGATTAATATATTCGTCAATAAAATAATTAATGATAGAAGGATTACACTCTCCAGAAATACATTCTTCTAAAGAAGGAATATAGTTAGAAGTATCATTAGAATCTAAATCATAGTGAATATCTGTTGGATATAAATATTCAAAACGAAAAGTATGGTCTGACATAATTTCTTCCACTACATAAAAACCGATTTGATAGTAGTAAGTTTGTTTAACCAGTTTATCTCCTTTTTGTGTTTCAAAATAGTACAAGTCTTCGTCATCTTTATAAATAAAATTATCTAAAATATATTGTGGAATGGGAAGTTCTGTTTCATTTGACTGCTCTTCTCCTTGAGAATTATCCGAAGAATAGAAAACTTTTTTATTAACGAAATCTCTTTTGACATCTAACTTTATAGTTTCTTTCTCATCATCTTGATAAGTAATCTCTATATACATATTATTTATTACTGTCTTAACTTCTTGATAATCAAATGAAGTATAAGAATCAAAATGATTGATAAACAATGTTTGTCCATTATCACCCTCAAAAATTAATTTTTCAATTTCTCCATTTTTATAATATAATTTAATATTTTTCATTTTTTTATCATGTAGATATTCTATTTCTCCTAGTTGAATATAGGAAGATTCTCTTGAAACAATCATCAATCCATTATAAAACTGAACATGTTCTCCTAATCCAGAAATCCGATAAACACTAATAGAACGATAGGTATTTATAAAATAATAGACAAAAAATCCAAAAAGGAACAAAGTTACAATAATTGTTATCATTCCAATACTTTTTATTTTCATGTTTCTTAGCTTTCTATCTGCGTTTTCCATGATATTTATTGGAACTTCATTAACTTTTTCCTTATTCTCGTCATTTTGTCTTTCCCCATAATATATTTCATTTACAGAAACATCGAATATATTACTGATTTTTAAAATCATATCATGTTTTGGAATGTATAGACCTCTCTCCCACTTAGAGACAATAGATCTATCTACAAATAATCTTCCCGCCAAATCTTCCTGTGTCATATTTTTTTCTTTTCTAAGTGTAGCAATAAAATTACCTATTTTTTTTTGATCCATCATACTATCCCTCTTGAACTTTAGCATTATTCTATCATATTTTTATAACTCCGTCTATGATATACCATGAAAGCTTTGTACAGAAAAATCAGTTTTGAAGAAAAGAAATATACAAAAAAAGTACATGACTGTACTTTTAATGTTTTTCTTTCATTTCTAATAATTTTGAAACATCCTCTAAAGATATACTTTTCGATTCTCCTGCTCGTTCAAAGGCTCTTAATACCTCAATTGGTAAAGCAAAAATAATGGTATTGGATTGATCAGAAGAAACATCATTAATAGTCGCTAAAGTACGTAAATGAAGAGCACCTGGTGTCTTATTCATTGTTTCAGCAGCTTTCGCTAAGTTAAGAGATGCTTCTACTTCTCCTGCTGCTTTCGTAATAACAGCAGCTTTTTCTCTTTCTGCTTCCGCAGCTTTAGCAAGTACTCTTTTCATCTCTTCTGGTAGTGCAATATCCTTTAATTCTACATTCTCTACTTTAATCCCCCAAGGATCCGTTGCTTGATCAATAATATTACAAATTTCCGTCGAAATTTTTTCTCTTTCGCCTAGTAATTCATCTAGAGAAACAGCTCCCACAGCATTTCGCATGGTCGTTTGCGCTAACTGACTAACGGCATAGAAATAGTTTTCCACTGCTAGAATACATTTTCCTGCATCAAATACTTTATAGTAAATAACGGCATTAATACGAACAGAAACATTATCTTTTGTAATGGCTTCTTGTTCTGGAACATCCACTGCTTTCGTACGAATATCTACTTTACTATAACTTTGAAAAATCGGAATGACAATATTCCAACCTGGATTCATGATAGAAGAGAACTTTCCTAAAGTAAATTTAATTCCCCTCTCATACTGATTAATCTGTTTAATAGAAATGAGTAAGAAAAAGACGATGATAACAATAATAACAAGTAACATACTAATTACCTCCAAATTCATTATATCATATTCGAGAAAACCACTCAATAGAAGTTTTATTTTTTTATGTTTTGTGGTAGAATAACAGTAGATTATAGGAGGAAAAAAATGACAAAAATAAGGCTTAAAAAAGGCAATATAGGAATTGCCATTGGTGTAGTCGTTGTACTAGTAGTTCTAGTAGCAGGTTTATTTCGTTGGAAACAGACAATCGATTATCAAAAGACTTATGAATATCAATTACAAAAGCACGGATATTCCGAGGAAGATACTGCCTATTTATTAGAACACTTAAATGATGAACAGTTAGAGAATATTCTCGACCGAGATGTCGATGAAAATATTCCAAAATTCATGAAAGAAACGTATTACTTAGAAAAAAATCTAGATGCTTACCTTACGTATTTCCACGAACACGAGGGAGAAACGATTGAGGGATTAGATCGTACACTCACCCTAACGGATGTGGTAGCGATTGTCAATGTACATGCAGATAAAGAATGGTATACAGATTATACGAATGCAGATATTTCAAAAGATACTTCCCTACTCGCTAATAAGTTTCACTATCTAGGAGAAGAATATGAACCAGATGATTTAGTCGAAGTAAGTAATTGGTATGCCTATGGAGATAAACCAATGTTACGAAAAGTAGCTTATGATGAATTTATTGGTTTATATAATGCTGCTAAAGAAGATGGTCAAGATGTAATTATTAATTCTTCTTACCGGGATTATCAATATCAATATGATTTATACAATCGATATATCAGTTGGTATGGTCAAAAGAAAACGGATGAGATGGCTGCCCGTCCAGGTTTTTCAGAACATCAAACAGGACTTACCGTAGACGTTACTACCTATGGAGCCAATGAAAATACGTTTCAAGATACAGAAGAATTCGCATGGTTACAAAATCATGCCCATGAATATGGATTCATCTTACGTTATCCAGAAGGAAAAGAATATCTAACTGGTTATGAATATGAGTCTTGGCACTATCGCTATGTGGGAGTAGATATTGCAACCTACATTTATGAACATGATATTACCTTTGATGAATATTATGCTTTTTTCCTCGAAGGAGAATAAAATATGGAGCAAACAGAAAAAAAGATTGTTAAGAAAAAAAAGAAAACTAGAAAACTAAAATTAGTGGCTAAAATTAGTTTGGTCGTAATCCTCATTTTACTCATTGCTTGGGCTGGAGTTGGAATCTATATGATTCAACATAAAGGAAATACCGTCAAACTTCAAGAGAAAGGATTTGCCAAAGAAGAAATACAGGATATTCAACATACTTTACGAGAAGAAAGTATTGAAACTTTATTAACCTATGATTATCATAAAACGATTGTGAATATAATAAAAGAGAAAGATTTCCAAGAGACTCTTTTAAATAGATATTTGGATTTTCTTTCTCACTATGAAACAGCATCTGCACATGATATTGTCTTTCTAGTTAATCATGATCAAGATAAAATTGCTTATACTCCTGATATCCACGACATTTTAAATCATAAAAATTTTCAAGAAAAAAATTTAGATAGATATTTAAGTTACTATCAGAAATATGAATTAGATGGTGATAAAGTCATTGTGGCTGTCAATAGTGATTTAGATAAGGAGGATATTGTTTTGGATGATACTACTTCTCTCTTTTTAGGAAGAACCTATACTGTCAAAGCTAATTTAAACCGTTATCAAAAATACTATCAAAGTCATAAAAACTTAGATATCGATGAAATTATTACTAGAGTCAACAGTAATCTCGATAAAGAATTCTATACCAATACGCAAAAGGCAGATTTATCGAAAGGAAATTTAATCATTGTCAATAAATTCTATTACTTAAGTAGTAGTTATGTACCTTCCGACTTAGTGACAATCAGTTCTAGTTACGGAAGAGGTCAAGTGAAAGAAGAGGCCTATAATGCTTTTATTAAGATGTATAATGCTGCTGCGAAAGAAGGTCTATATCTTTATATTTCTTCCCCTTACCGATCTTATTCTAGACAAAAATCTCTCTATAACAATTATGTCAGTAAAGATGGCAAGGCAGAAGCAGATACCTATTCCGCTAGACCGGGATTTTCAGAACATCAAACAGGTTTAGCCATGGATTTAGGTACCAAGTCTAATCATAGTATTGATGACTTTGAGAAGTCGAAAGAATTTGTTTGGACAAAAGAACATGCTTATGAATATGGATTTATTCTACGTTATCCAAAAGGCAAGGAATATATTACTGGATATATCTATGAACCTTGGCACTATCGCTATGTAGGAACAGAGGTAGCCAAATATATTTATGAACATGATATTACCTATGAAGAATATTATGAATATTTCGTCAAATAGAAAAGAAGATTTCCCCTACGGAATCTTCTTTTCCATTATCTTTTGAATATCGGTTGGTTGATAATCTAATGCTGGTACATAATCATCTAGATGTTCTAATAACTCTTCTATTAAATGGTTTCTAGTCTGACGATAATGCGTTATGTTTGATTGAACGAGAGACATTATTTGTTCTAATTCTATCAACAGTTCCTCTTCTCCTTGTAATTCTTTTTGTAACTGTTCTTGTCTTTTTTTATTTTGTATTTGTTGATTTTCTAAATTTTCTAATACCTCATAGATATCTTTATCATAATTTTGAATGAATTCATAAAACTCCCCACTAACGCTTCTATATTCGACAGCGCCTAACATGACTACCATCACCGAAATTTGTGGAATCATTTCTAGGGGAGATGTCAAGGAAAAAGAATGAATACCCATCCCGGTATCTAGCATTTGAAGGAAAAATAAAATAACTACTAAAGAAAGACTACAAACCACACTAAAACGAGCTGCTATCCATAAATAATGTCTCTTATAATCGGTTTTATGTTCTAAATACTGTCTTCTTTTTTCCTCTCTTTGTTGTTTTTGAGAAAGTTCTTCCTCTTTTTGTTGTGTTTCAAAGAAAGCTTTTTTCTTAGCGCTATAAAGGTCTTGTACTTTCTTTTTTTTCTCCCCTAACTGTTGATAGCGTTCTTCTTCCTCGGCAATTGCTTTTTGATACTGGTCAGTCATCCTTTCACCTCCTCAATTAGACCATTATATCACAAAAAAAGCACTTAGTGCTTTTTAGTTCATAAATCCAGAACATTTTCCACAATCGTTGTTGATAATTTGATTTTCTTCTGAACAAGAATATCTTGGTGTATAGGTATGATTATAGACATGTTTGTTAATTACATGGGTATGAATTGGACAAACATGTGGTACTTCATGTTGAAATACTCTTTCTACACATTTATTAATCGTTGGTTCAACTACTTCTTGAATTTGTCTTTGACAACATCCGTTTTGACGTCCAGCAAACATATTGTTGTTTCGATTACAACAATTTTGATTAAACATATTATTTTCCCCCTTGTCTAATCTATCATATGTACCAAAGTCAAAAACGCATAAACGATTTCCTCAAATTCATCAAAAAATACCTAAAAGGTATTTAAGAATGATTAGGAGTAATAATGATAAGGGACTTAATTTTTCCTAAATCTGCATAAGAATAGGATTGGTTCGTTAAAAAGTAATTCTCTTTTTCAGGATTTCCAAGATTAGGGTCACTGATGTAAAAATTCCCCTCTTCATCTGTCCCACGAATTACAATAAAGTGACCATCTCCATCATAAATAGGTCCTTTGCCCAATCCCGCTATCACATATTTTCCTTCTGATAGAGCCGTTTGGATTTTATCCGCACTCATGACACCATAATACTTTTCTGCTTGATAACCATAGGTATCTTGTAACGATAAAAACATATCATGATCCGTACCAACCCCTTCGATATAATACCATCCTGGGGCCTTATCTGGTACTAGGTCTAGTGACTTTATAATATTCGGTGGTGTAATCCATTGACCTTCCATATAACTTAGTACCATGGCCAAAGAAGTTGGTCCACATCCACTTTCGTCCAATGTCTTCGTACCATAAGCAGTATCTGCCCACTGTTCATCATGTTGAGAAAATACTGGTAGATGAAGAGATGTCTGCGCTACTTCCTCATGATAAGTATTCGCCATACGATCCATTTCACTATCCTTAGGAGAAACATTCTCTGTAAATTCTTCCACCTCATTATTTTGGCTGATTATCTTTAACACAGGTAATTCTAGTTTATCATCAACATGGATATGGGTTGTCGTTAAATTTGACTTTGCATCGAAATTAAACATTTTATCACTCCTTAAAATGGCATCTTTCCATTCTTCATCTGTTTCATCATAACTTTCATCTGATCAAATTGTTTCACTAACCGATTTACTTCCTCTACTGTTCTTCCAGAACCTACTGCAATACGCTGTTTTCTAGTAGCTTTTAAACACTCTGGATGTCTTCTTTCATAAGGGGTCATCGATAAGATAATCGCCTCAATATGAGCCATATCCTTAGGGTCTATTTTCACATTTTTGGCTTCCTTTGGCATACCAGGCATCATCTTAATCAAATTTTCTAGTGGTCCTAATTTCTTGATTTGTTTTAAAGAACTTAAAAAGTCTTCTAAATCAAATTTTCCTTCCTGCATCCTTTTAGCAGAACGCATAGCCTCATCCTGATCGATTACTTCTTCTGCTTTTTCAATCATGGTCATGAGATCTCCCATTCCTAGAATTCTCGTTGCCATTCTATCTGGATAGAATTCATCAAGACCATCCATCTTTTCACTAATACCAATAAATTTAATTGGTACGTTTGTTAGATGACGGATAGATAAAGCCGCACCACCACGAGTATCTCCATCTAATTTGGTAAGAATCGCTCCCGTTAAAGACAAGCGTTCATTAAATCCCTCAATGACATTGATGGCATCTTGTCCCGTCATACTATCGACTACTAACATAACTTCATGAGGATGGATTGCTTCCTGCATATTTTCTAGTTCATCCATTAATTCTTCATCAATATGTAAGCGTCCAGCAGTATCGATTAACACATAATTATACTGATGTTCTTTCGCATACTGAATCGCACGAGAAGCAATCTCGACTGGATTTCCTTTTCCTTCCTCATATACTTCAATTCCTAATTCTTTACCAATCTGTTTTAATTGGTCAATAGCCGCTGGACGATAGACGTCACAAGCTACTAATAAAGGATTCTTTTTATATTTTTTTCGTAACATCCGAGCTAATTTTCCGATGGTCGTTGTTTTACCACTACCTTGAAGTCCTACTAACATCAAAACAGAAGGATTTCCACTTGTATAGATATCTGCCTTTTCCCCTCCTAGTAGTTCTACTAACTCATCTTTTAAAATCTTAACAAACATTTCACCTGGTTTTAGGGATTTCGCTACCTCTTCTCCTAAGGCTTTCTGTTTGACATTATCCACAAATTCTTTTACTACTTTATAGTTTACATCCGCCTCTAATAACGCTAGACGAATTTCTCTTGTGACATCACTAATGTTTTCTTCTGTTATTTTTCCGTATCCTTTAATTTTATTTACTGCGTTCTGTAGTCGTTCTCCTAAGCTTTCAAACATTTTCATCACCTAGTAACATTATAACATAGGAAAGGCTATTTCGTATAAAAATGTTTTATTTTTACAAACTAATAAAGGGTGATACTATCACATATCTATTTATCTTTCTTTTAAAGTTAGTGGAGAATGCTCTTGCTACCCTACGCATTATCGTCATTGCGAATGGCAAGAAATTTTTAGGAGCCTTTCTCAATTTTTTAATGTCATTCTCTTGGATTTTTTCTACTACACTCGTCATTTTAGACATACAAAAAGATCCTATGAAAATGGTTGTGTTTTCGTTTGGAACCTTTCTAGGATCTTATTTAGGTTCTCTCTTAGAAGAGAAATTAGCGCTCGGTAGTAATATGATTATCAGTATCTCCAACCGAGAAAAAGAAACACTTGCTTCTAAATTACGGGAACAGTCATACCAGACAATTGAACTAGAGGGCAAAGAACAAAATGAAGAGAAAAATATTCTCTTCATTGTTACTACCCGTAAGAAAAAAAGACAAGCGATTCACTTGATTAAAAGGATTGATAAACATGCCATTATTATCGTAGATAATGCTTATTCAGAAACGAAATAGGAAGCATTATCCGTAATAACATAGGTGTTAGAAGGAATTCCTTTTAAGTCTTTTTTGGTGCGGATATTCCACACCATCTTTTTTTTGGGAGAATGAATATCGAAAAAGGCACCCTTGGAAACAGATAAGAAATTACAAATATCATAGTCCTTATTTTTATTCATAAAATCGCTAATAAGTAAACCTACTGCAAATTTACGTTTAGTTGAACATAACTTTACAATTTGATAAGAGAAACTACATACATAAATGGAGAGATGAGAATACTCTTCTAATAGATTATAAAGGGTATCTACATATTTTTTAGCATCTCCTATCTCTAATTTTAAATCTAATAGAATCATTTTTTCACTATCTACTGCTTCTAAAAATTCTTTTAAGGAAGTAAGATAGTGAGGTTTTTCTAATGTATTGAAATTGATTTTCTTTAGAGACTCTAGTGTCTCATTGGCAATGAAGTGATATTCCATTCCCAATACTAAAAGAGTACTGTTATGACGTAATACAAACTGGTGATCTTTCGTCATACGAACATCTAATTCTACCCCATCAATATAGTCCTGCTTTAAACACCATAATAAAGCTTCTTTACTATTTTCAAAAAAAGAATGGTTATCTTTTCCACGATGTGCGATATATTTCATTTTCTCACCAATTTAGTATATGAAAAAGAATAGAATTTTTTTCTATTCTTTTAGTGTGTCCATCGACCAACGACATCGGCATTGCTACTATATGGTTCTGGATTTGGAAGTGGCATTCTAACAATCATTGGAATCTTAAATGCTCGTCCAAAGGCTACACAAGTACCTGGTTGTAGACTCTTTTGTTTTTCCATAATTTCCGCGCTCATATTTGGCAACATTTTCTTTAAGTAATCCAAATCTCTTGGATGGGACATTTTAAAAATCAAGAAACTTGTACACTGAGAGATAACGGTTTCTGATAATTCTACTGGTCTTTGAGAAATCAAAAGAAGTAACAAACCAAACTTACGTCCCTCTTTAGCAATTCTTTCAAAGATATTATATCCAAGAAGGAAGTTATCGTTATCATTTTGTACATAACGGTGAGACTCTTCTAGTACGATGTGGAATGGAATGGATGCTCTTTCATTTAATCGTTTTGTAAAATCAAATAAAAGTTTAGAATAGATTTTAACGATTGTTTTCGCAATTCTATCATCCGCATCTTCCAAGTTGAAGTTTACTAACTGGGCTTTTTTACCATTCTTCGTAACGAGCGATGCGACATAATTTTCCATACTAATATATTGAGGATAATTGAAGAATTCATGAGCCTCTCCAATCGCTAGAGAATGTAGACGAACCTTTAAGGTAATCGCTTCATCGTATAATCGTTCATTACGGAGAAGTCCTTCTGATATTAAAGTAAATTGAAGAGCTTTTTCCATATCATCCAAAGTGAAGTAATGATCTGCAGTTGGTTCATATTTCTCTAGACTATCATCAATAAAAGAAGTAATGTATTGGGTAATCAAAATACTTTCGGTAAACTGTCCAGAAGTATCGATTAAGAAACATTCCCTAAATTTTCTAACGTATCCAAGACCTTGAACAGGTGCTTCTAGATTAAATTGTTCTGTAGAACAACTTGCTAAAATAGAGAAAATATCATTTCGTTTACTAGCGGATGTTTGATTTGTATACATGATATCCATGATAGCTTTCGCAATTAAATGGTTCTTGTAACGAGTACTGATATCTCCATCGGTTGCAAAAACACGTACCAATTTAATCATTCGTTCAATAATTGGTAATTGTGAGTGTCTTTCTGCATTTAGTAATAAAGCAAAGTCATCGATAGTTAGTAACCAAAGAGGAATCCGAAGTAATTCTCCACCCTCTCTCAATTGGGCTTTATTCGTCGTATAAAATTTAAAATTATAGTTTGGATTAATTTGATTGATATTTTGAAAAGCATTGTGATACTCTCCATAAGCATCAAAAATCATGAAATTTGATTTAAACGGAACAAATTCAGGATTGTAAAATAAACTCTGAATAAAACGGGCAACTCCATAAGATTTACCACTACCAGTATTACCAAAAATGGCCATATGGTTACTACACAATTCATTGATATCTACGATTACAGGAATATTTTCATAGAGTGGACTCATCCCAAGAAGCATCGTTCCCTCTTTCTTTTCTCCCATAATCAACTTTAATTCTTCTTCTTTAATGATTCTAGTAGTAGCTGTTAAATTTGGTTTTCTAAGAACACCACCAATAAATTGATTGTCAGTTAGTTCTCCTAAAAAACGAATTTTGATGACTTCATCTGAAACGTCCTCTACTTCTCCTAATATTTTTTTATCTTCATCTTCAAAAACGACATGCATATTCATGAGATTCATGATAACGGGAGTATCTTTTGGTACTGCCACATGTGCGACATTATCACTAATATACACAATTCTTCCAAACATTCTAATCACCCTTCTTATAATATTTCTAAAATTTCTTTTAGAACTTTTTCATCTTTTATACATTTTTTGATTTGCTCTGTCTTTTGATAAAAAGACAATTTTTCTTCATAATACTTTAACTTCTCTTCAATAGTCATCAGTGCCTTATGAACTGCATTACGACTAATGTGATGATTATCGGCTATCTCTTGAAGTGTTAAGTTATCAAAATAATAAGCCTCAAAAATCTCTTTTTGTTTCGCGGTCAACAATTCTCCATAGTAATCATAAAGACTATTTAAATAAACCGTTTCGTGAATCATAATAACTCCCAAATCATTGAACCGAACGTAATGAGAGAAAAGACAACATAGAGAAGTGCGACCCACTTTCTTTTTGACAATTTATAATTATTCCATGCCATTACTGCAAGGGTTACTGTCAACATGCCATACAAAAGAGGCATCCATTGTTTAGAGAATAATGTCATAATCCCCGCAATTAAAACGCCTATGACAAAAATCACTTGTAGAATAATGGAAAGTGGTTGCTTTTTTGTCTTCAATTCAATAATTTCTACACTATTCATGACTACCTCACATATCCTTAAATAAACCATAGATATATTTTTCAATATCAAAGGTCCGCAAATCTTTTGCTTGTTCTCCCATGCCTACGAATTTTACAGGAATCCCCAAAGCCTCTTTAATGGCAAGGACGATTCCACCTTTCGCAGTTCCATCCAATTTCGTAAGAACAATCCCCGTAATATTGGTAATCTTTTGAAATTCCTTTGCTTGACTAATTCCGTTTTGACCGGTTGTCGCATCGATAACTAATAATGTTTCATGAGGAGCTTCCGGAATAATTTTACCAATAACTTTATTCATTTTCTCTAACTCATTCATTAAATTGGTCTTATTTTGAAGTCTTCCTGCTGTGTCAATTAAGACAACATCATAATTTTCTTCTTTCGCTAAAGTAACACCATCAAAAATAACACTGGCAGGATCTGCTCCCTCTTTATAAACCACTTTAGCGTCTACCCGATTTCCCCATTCAATGAGTTGTTCTACTGCTCCTGCTCGAAAGGTATCTCCAGCTACTAGTAGTACTTTCTTTCCTTCTTCTTTTAAACGATTCGCAATCTTACCAATCGTCGTCGTTTTTCCTACTCCGTTTACTCCAACGAATAATACGACGGTCGGTCCAACAGGTGCATATTGAATCTTATTGACCATAATACTATTGTCAACGTAGATAATAAACATCTCATCCACAATAATTTCTTTTAAATCTTCACTATTTTCTATATTTTCTTTCTTTACTCTCTTTTTCAATCGATCAATAAAATCCATGACCGTTGAAACACCAATATCTGCCATAATCAAAATTTCTTCTAATTCCTCAAAATATTCTGGACTAATTTTGGTATATTTCATATTTAAAAGGCTTATCTTCGATACAAATTCTTTTCTGGTCTTTTCTAGACCTTTATCATAAACCTTTACTTCCTCTTGTTCCTTTTTATTACTACTAAAAATACTCTTAAATTTATCAAATAACCCCACGATAACCCTCCTTGTTAGTTTCCAATACCATTTTATCATAAAAGCAAAATAAAAGGAATTTTTTTCACATAATTCCTTGAATTTCTTTTTCTAATTTATGATTTTTGTTTTGGAGGATGGTCATCTACAATATGGTGAACTTGTCCTAATTGAATGATTGCTGTTTGCTTAAGGTCATAGGAAAATAAAAGTTGAAGGTGTTGATTCGTCAAATCATAAAATGTATCATATTCTTCCATCTGACAATTAATACAGTTTCCTGATTGTTCGACATTACAAGCATAAAAACGATTTTTAATGAGAAAGTAATAATCCGCAAAAGTCTCTTTCGGCATTATTTTTTTAGCTAACTCTCGATTATGTTTCGTATGTCTACTTTCCTCTTGCCACTTTGTATTGTCTTCTATACAAGTTTGAAAGGCATATAAAAGGCGGAGAGTATCATCATATTCAAACTGTTCTATTCCTCTCATGGGCATCCTCCTATGATGCTTTTATCGTAGTATATTTCGTTTCATAAGTCAATAGTTTTCCAAGAAATAAAGATGAGGTAGACAAAAACTTGAAAACAAGGTATAATGATATAGTTGAATTTTAGAGTTTCTAGAAAGGAGAGAACATTTTGAAATTTTTTGATGGTGGCGATACGAAGATATTCGCCCTAGGTGGACTCGGGGAAGTTGGAAAAAACATGTATTGCGTAATGACGAACAATGAAATTATCATTACTGATGTTGGTGTTACCTTCCCTTCTGGCGAGTTACCTGGAATAGATTATATTATTCCAGATTTTTCATTTTTAGTAAAAAATGAAAAAAAAATTAAAGCACTTTTTATTACACACGGGCATGAAGACCATATCGGTGGAATTCCTTACTTATTACAAACAGTCAACATTCCAGCCATTTATGCACCTAATCAGGCTGCTGGTCTTATTCGAAAAAAATTAGAAGATAGAGATATTGCTTATGATCATCTCTATGTATATACAGAAAAAACAAAAGTAAAATTTAAAACGATGAGTGTCGAATTCTTTCGGACCACACACTCTATCCCTGATTCTCACGGTATTGTGATTGATACACCAAATGGTACCATTGTCACAACAGGAGATTTTAAATTTGATTTAACCCCTATTGGACCTATGGCAAATTTACAAAAAATGGCGATGATTGGTTCTAAGGGAGTTACTCTATTACTCAGCGATAGTACCAATGCCTTAAATAGTGGATTTAGTGTCAGTGAGTCAAAAGTCGATGAAGCTTTATCCGAGATTTTTTTAGAACATCACGGAAGAATCATTATTGCGACGTTTGCTTCTAATATTTATCGTTTAAAACATATTGTAGATACTTGTAAGAGAAATAATCGAAAGATTGCTATCTTCGGAAGAAGTATGGAAAATAATATTGAGATTTCCTTAAATGAGGGGTATATCCATCACCGGGAAATTTTCGTTACTCCGGAGGAGGCAAATCAGTTAGAGCCGCATCAAGTATGTCTATTATGTACCGGTACACAAGGAGAACCACTCGCAGCCTTATCAAGAATTGCAAGTGGCAGTCATAGACAAATTAAGTTGCAACCAGATGATTTAGTCATTTTGAGTTCTTCGGCTATTCCAGGAAATGCTTTAAGTATATCGAAAACGATTAATAAACTATATTTACAAGGAGTGAAAGTATGTACAAATACTTCCTTAAGTGAAGTACATACATCAGGACATGGAAATCAAGAAGAATTAAAATTAATGTTACGTCTTTTTAATCCTAAATATTTTATGCCTTTCCATGGAGAATATCGCATGCTGAAAACTCATGCTGATTTGGCCATAGAATGTGGAATGCCAAAAGAAAATACATTTGTTTTAGAAAATGGCGATGTACTATCCATGTATAAGGGAAAAGTAAAAAAGGAAGGTACGGTTCCCGCAGGAGATGTCTATATCGATGGAAATCGAATTGGCGAAATTGGTTCTGCCGTTATGAAAGATCGAAAGATTATGTCTAGTGATGGAATCGTCGTGATTATTGCCAATATCGATACAAAAGAAAATAAACTATTAGGAAGTCCTAATGTGACAACAAGAGGATTTGTTCTCATTCAAGAGAATTTAGATTTAATCAAAGAACTAGAAATGATTAGTACGAAGGCAATTCAATCTAAAATCGATAAACATGTCAATTATAATGAAATAAAAAGTGAAATTACCAGTCAATTATCGACTTATATTTATGAAAAAACCGGTAGAAATCCTATTATCCTACCAGTTATCATGGATATTAAAAAATAATCACAAATGTGATTATTTTTTTATGCGGTAACCGTTTCTTTCTTGTGGGTCTTTTGAACTTTCTTTTTCTTATGGCTTTTTTTCTTCATAACATTGATTAATAAAATACCAACATATTGAAAGCATACAATAATACAAGTAACAAAGACAGCATCTAGCCATGCTCCTGTATAATCTAGATTTCCATGCGATGTAATGCCATATAAATCCATTAAAGCACAACGATCAAGATTTAAATAAATAAGGAAATAGACAAAGAAATATCCAAACATAATTTGTTTTTGACGAAACTTCCCATAGTAGTAAAAGGCCATCGTAGGAAGTAATACAAAGGCTACAAAAGCAATCATCCATATAAATGGTTTTACATCAAAAATGACAGTTGGAATTAAGAACAATAATAAAGCACAAATAATAATATCTAAGTAAATGACATAGCGATAGTCCTTAATTTTTTCCCATACATATTTTCCTAACAAAATGGCTTTTTCACGGATTGGACTATCCTTTGTCTCCACCACTGTTGGTTTTGTTTCCTTTTTCTTTGATACTGTTTTTTTCACTGTTATCTTTTTTTTAGGACTGTTCTTTTCTTCTGGTACACTTTTTTTCGTTTCTGTTTTCATATCATCACCTATAATAAGTGTATCATATTTTCACAAAAAAGGAAGCAAAAATCAACGAATTTCTGCAAAAAAAGAATGCATATCGCTATACATTCTATCTTACTACTATATTCACTAGTTTTTTAGGAATAACTACCATTTTAACAATCTCATGACCTTCTAAGTAAGTTTGAACATTTTCGATAGACTGCGCTAAAGACTTCATCTCTTCTTCGGTAGCAGTTGTTGAAACCTCCATTTTTCCTCTTACTTTACCATTTACTTGCACAACCATTTCATAAGAATCTTCGATTGTCTTTGCATCATCGTAAACTGGCCATGGAGAGACAGCAAGCATATCCCCTAAAGCACATCGCTCATTAATTTCCTCCGTAATATGTGGTGCGATTGGATTAAGCAAATGAATGATTGTCCGTAAATCTTGCTTCGTAATAGAGTCTTCTTTTTCTAACTCATTTAATAAAATCATCAAGGCAGATACTGCTGTATTATACTTCATCGTTGTTAAATCCGTAGTTACCTTACGAATTGTTTGATGAATGAGGGTTTCTTTTGTATATCCTTCTTGATTATTCAATTTATCCTGTAATCTCCAAATACGATCTAGGAATTTTTTACATCCCTTTAATCCATTCGTTGACCAAGAAGCATCCTTTTCATAGTCACCAATAAACATCTCATACGTACGAAGAGCATCGGCTCCCATTTCTTTAACGATATCATCAGGATTAATAACATTTCCTTTTGATTTACTCATCTTTTCCCCATTAGAGCCGAGAATCATACCATGACTGACACGTGTCCAAATCATTTCTTTGCTTGGTACTAATCCGATATTATATAAGAATTGTACCCAGAACCGTGCATAGAGTAAGTGACGAGCCGTATGTTCCATACCACCATTATACCAGTCTACCCTCTTCCAATACTTCATGGCATCCATACTAGCAAATTCAGAATCGTTATGGGCATCCATAAAACGTAAGAAGTACCAACTAGAACCAGCCCAGTTTGGCATGGTATCGGTCTCTCTTACAGCAGGTCCCCCACAGTTTGGACAAGTCGTATTTACCCAATCAGTAATTTTCGCAAGTGGACTTTCTCCATTATCCGTTGGTTCATATTCTGCTACATCAGGAAGTAAAAGTGGTAATTCCTCTTCTTTCATAGGAACCCATCCACACTTCTCACAATGAATCATTGGAATTGGTTCTCCCCAGAATCTTTGTCTAGAGAATACCCAATCTCTCATTTTATAGTTATTCACTTTACGAGCAATTCCCTTTGCTACTAACATGTCGGTAATCGCTACTTTAGCATCCGGTACACTATACCCCGTAAACTCCTCAGAGTTTATCAATCTAGCATCCTCATTTTCTAGATAATCATATTTCTCATAAGCACATTCCGTAACGTCTCTTCCACTAATAACAGGAATAATATCAAGATGATGTTCTTTCGCATATTCAAAGTCTCTTTGATCATGAGATGGTACAGCCATAACGGCTCCCGTACCATAATCTCCTAAAACGAAATCTCCCAAGAAGATTGGTACTTCCATGCCATTGACAGGATTAATCGCACGGATTCCCTTTACTTCGACACCACTCTTACCTTTATTTAATTCTGTTCGATCCATATTTGATTTACGAGCAGTTTCCGCAATGTAGGATTCTACTTCTTCTTTATTTTCCACTCTAGGCATCAACTCTTGAATCAATTTACCATCTGGTGCGATAACGAAGAAAGTAATCCCGTAGATAGTCTCAATACATGTTGTAAAGATAGAGAATTTTCCTCCCCCTACAATTTCAACATCTACTTCCACTCCTTCTGATTTGCCAATCCAATTAATTTGACCTAATTTTACTTTTTCAGCAAAGTTCGTATCCTTTAATCCTTCTAGCAAATCCTCTGCATAGTTAGACATTCTAAGTAACCATTGTGACTTCTGTTTTTGAATAACGGCTTCTCCACATCTTTCACAAACTCCACCAGCAGCATCTTCGTTAGAAAGAACGGTCTTACACTTTGGACACCAGTTAACAGCTATCGTATCCTTATAAGCCATTCCATGTTTATAGAACTGTAAGAATTGCCACTGCGTCCATTTATAGTATTCTGGGTCTGTCGTTGAAAATTCACGACTCCAATCAAATGAGAATCCCAATGATTTCATTTGTCCTTTAAATGTCTTAATATTCTCTCTTACCGCATCCTTTGGATGAATATGATTTTGGATAGCATACTGTTCTGCAGGGGCTCCAAAAGCATCCCATCCCATTGGATAAAGAACATTATATCCTTGCATTCTTTTCATACGGACAATGGCATCTTGAGCAGTATAACTTCTTACATGTCCAACATGTAGTCCAGAACCAGATGGATAAGGAAATTCTACTAGAACATAGTAGGGTTCTTTTTCACTACCAGTTTTTGCTTCAAAAGTATGGTGTTCATCCCAATACTTTTGCCATTTTTCTTCAATTATTTTAAAATCATAATTCATTTTATTTTCCTCCTTTTTGTTTATTTTGATAATAGCGACCTATTCTACCATAGATGATTAAAATAAGGGGTATCAATAGTAGGAAACCAACCGCAATCACAGAGCATGCCCATAGTAAGAGATTAGCAATCCAATTTCGTAAGAGAGAGACAATAGTAACAACCGTCGCCATAATAAAAGCATTGGCAACAGCAATCATTCTTACTAGTGGTTTCATATCGATTTTCTGATAATTTAATTTATATTTTCTTGCTAAGAGAGAAAGTTCTTTTCCCTCTTTCATGTTCTCTAATGCTTTTTCTTTTCGAATCACAAACCATTCATAAAATAAGTAAATCAGTATGAACATGACTAGCCATATAACAATCTCTTTCATAATCCTCCTAACAAAAAAAGTATTATGATAAAAGGACGAGTTTCCCCGCGGTACCACCTTTTTTCATAATACTCTTATTATGCACTTATTCTTTAACGCAGAACACGTCTCTATGAGAAGCTCCAAAGCGAGTTCATAGGGTCCTATTAAAAGTTTTCACCAACCACTTTTTCTCTACTAATAGTCTTCCTACTACTACTCTTTTTCATCGCCTTATGCATAGTATTATATTACACTTGACTAATATATTCAAGTAATTTTATAAATAATTGAACATATTTTGTCTCTAAACCATCTTTTCCTTGTCCCATCTTACGAATCGCAATTCGTTTCTTATTGATAGGTTGATCACTCACGAAAAGACCATATACTTGTTCTTTTACTTTCGTTGGAATTGGAAGATCGCTGATGATAGACTCTACATCTTCCATAATAATTCTGATAGCATCGATTTCGATATCTTTTCCTTTACAGTTAATGGTCAATTGTTGAGTAGTTGGCACGTCCTTTACTTCTACAATAAAGTCCGGTCCTTCTACCGTTGTAAAGCATTCTACTTTGATATCTCGAACATAGGCACTAACATCCGTTGATTTTTTTGTATTTCTAAAACGAATCTTGTAATTTCTCGTATCTGGTACAATACCACTTTTTCCCTCTAATGGACGAATAATAACCGTATAGTTATTTGGTAAATAGTTATAATCAATTAAAGAAAGTAAATAGTATCCTTTTAAATACAAGTCACTAACCCCATCATCTTCATAGAGACGATAGTTATTACTCTCTCCTGGGAAGATATGAATTTCCATATCTTTTGGAGGAGTAGTATCATTTAAGTTTTCATGGTTTGCAAGAGGAATAATAGCTCCTGCTTTCGCAAATACTGGGTAGTCTTGATCTCTAAAGAAAGATACATACTTATGTCCACCTGGAAATTTCTTACCAGTTACAAAGTCATACCATGTTCCCTCTGGTAAGAAGAATTTCTGGATAACACGATTCATGACTAATTCTTTTTTAATCGTAATTGGACAGATAAAGAACTGACTACCAAAATAATATTCATTACGATATAACACGTCATCATAAAGTTCTGGATAGCGATAATAGATTGGTTGAATGAGAGGAATTCCATACTTATAGTATTTATAGGCTTCGGAATAAAGGTATGGAATCAAACGATGACGCAATTGTAGATAGTCTTTCGCAATCGCATACGTCTTCATATCCCAACGCCATGGTTCTCTCTTATAAAATCTTCCGACATCCGCACTTAACTTTAAGATAGGAGAAAATGTTCCTAACTGGATATATCGTTCATATAACTCATTATCTTCTGTTCCGTAGAAGAACCCTCCAATATCATGACTCCACCAACTGACACCGATATTGGTAGCTTTCCCATTATAGAATGGGATGGCCTTTAACGTATCCCAACTAACGGTAGATTTACCAGCATACAATACTGGATAACGATGAGCTGCTACAGAGGAATTATATCCATAGACCATAGGTCTACGTTTATAGTTTCTCATCATATCATAGAAATGATAATGCTTTAAAAGAGCAAGTTCAGTCGTTCTATCTTTATCATACCAATCAATCCAAAAGAAATCGATTCCAAAGTTATCTAGTGGATGGATATATATTTTTAAATAGACATCTACTGTTTTCGCATCATAGACATTGAAAGGAATGACACCATTCGTAAGTGGAGGTAAATATTTCTTCGCCTCTGCATAATAGGCATCAATCGGATAAAATCCTTCTATAGGATTGATATTTAACCCTATCCGAATTCCTTTAGAATGCAACAAATCTACTAATTTGGTTGGACTTTGGATTAATTCTCCATTAAAAGTAAATCCTGTCTTTAAATGGCGTTCTCCATCTTTATAACGAATGTGCCAATCTTTATCCAACATAATAATAGACATCGGTATTTTATTTGTTTCAAAGTTCGTAATTAGTTCTTCTAGTTTTTCTTCCGTATAACTATCATTTCTACTCCACCAGTTTCCTAAAGCATATCTTGGAATCAAGGCTGGATAACCAGTTAACATATAGTAATCTTTTAAGCAGAGAGAAAAATCTCTAAAATACATAAATAAGTAAATATCAATTTCTGGATTTTCTCTTTCTAGACAGTTTCCACGAGCATTAAATACTTTTGATCTAGAATCATCGATAGAAGCAAAACCATCGATAGAATAAAGTCCTTTCATGTTGTAACGCATATCGTCTTCTTTACTGTCTGTCGCTTGAAGGATAGGCGCTAAATAATTACGAACTTCTGGATGTCCATAGTACCAAACACGATCCGTACCTTTTAATTCTACTTTTAAATTTGCTGTCTTATTGACACTTGTTCCTTTAAAAGGAGCATTTTTTACATACGTTAAAATAAAGTACTTCGTCTCTAATACAACACTGTTTTGTCCATCTTTTACACTAACTTCTACTTGTGGAAAATTTCGACAGAACACCAATTCCGTAGGACGATCTTCAAATACACCATTTGGACTATATTCTAGTCTCACTAATCTTTCAGTTAAAACGGTAATACGGTATTTTTCACCAGCCAATACACTATAGGGATTTGCTTTTGCTTTACTTAAATCAAGCGCAAACTGATCTCCTAAATCATACATATTATCACCCTTTTTCTATAATTCTTCTATTTTCATAAAGTTTGTAGATTTTACAGACTCAAATGGATATCCTCCAGTAATGATAATTTTATCACCAGGCTTTGTAGAAATTAAATCAAACGTTACTTGTTTCGATACTTCAATAATTTCATCAAAATCTTTCATTTCTTTAATCAATACGGGATTTACCGCAAAATGAAGTTGTAAAGACTTCACGGTACTCTCATTCGGACTAACTGCTATAATCGGACAACATGGTCGACAATGACTCATCTTACGAGCAGTATATCCACTCATCGTCGGAGCAATAATGGCACAACAATGTAATCTTCCCGCACATTCTGCCACACTATGAGAAATCATTCCGGTAATATCGGTATCCTGTTCTTCTTTCGTACTTAAAAACTCTAAATAATCAATATCTTTTTCTGCGGAATTGATAATTTTTTCCATCATGTTTAAGGTTTCAATAGGAAATTTACCAACGGTTGTTTCATTACTTAACATGACTGCATCCGCACCATCTAACACAGCATTGGCAACATCACTTACCTCTGCTCTCGTTGGACGAACCATCTTTTCCATAGAAGATAAAAGTTCAGTTGCCACAATACTGACAATTCCCGCTTTATGACATTTATCGATAATTTTCTTTTGAACGCCTGGAACTCTCTCAAGCGGAATATCTACTCCTAAATCTCCACGAGCCACCATGATTCCATCACTAACACGAATAATCTCATCGAGATGGTTGACACCCTCTTCTGTTTCAATTTTAGAGATAATTTCCATAGAATCATTTTTTAATCCCATTAAAATATCGCTCGCTACCAACACATCTTCTTGGGAAGATACATAAGAAATAGCTAGAAAGTCAGCATGAATCTTATCTGCAAAAATAATATCTGTCTCATCTTTTTTCGTCATACTTGGTAAATGAAGTTTGACTCCTTCCACGGTAACAGTCTGATGATCTTCAATCACCCCATCTGTTAACACTTCACAGATGATATAATCTGTCTCCATTCCAATCACTTCAAACATCATCAAACCATCTTTTACTTTAATAATGTTATTGTAGGAAACTTCTTTAATAAGATCACTATAACTGACCGAAAACTTAGTACTATCTCCCTCTACCTCATCCATATAGATACGAACCTTATCTCCTTTTCGGAAATAGGCTTGACCATTTAAGAACCTTCCAGTTCTTACTTCCGGTCCCATTAAATCAACCATAAGGGCAACACTAAGATGAAGTTCTTGATTCAATTCTTGAATTTTTTCTGCTACCTCTTGGCAAAAAGGATACTTCGCATGACTCATATTGAGACGTGCAACATCCATTCCATTTTGCATCAATCGTTTGAGTTGCTCCTTTTCTGCCGTAGCAGGTCCAATCGTAACCACTACCTTAGTCTTATTTAACATACTATTCACCTATTATCCATTATACCATAATAAATAAAATTTACAACCGGCAAACGCCGATATCTTCCCACTTATTCTCTTATTTTTTCAAAAAAAAGGAGTATTTAAATCCATACTCCAAAGATAATAGCAGACATGCTTAGTAATAAACCAATCACCCAGAAAAATTTTACGATGTCTCTCTCATCCCAACCTATTTTTTCTAAGTGGTGATGAAAAGGGGTCATCAAAAAGATTTTGTGGTGAAAATAAACCATACTAATAATTTGAATTAAACAGACAAGTGTTTCAAAGATAAATACTCCTGCTACTACTAGTAATGTTATTTCATGTTTGGAAATGATAGCGACAGATGCTAATGTCGCTCCTAATGATAACGAACCTGTATCTCCCATAAAGACTTTCGCAGGATGCGTATTGTATACCAAAAATCCTAGTAAAGAACCAACTAATACGAAGCAAAAGATAGCAATATCTTCCGTTCCTGAAATCGCACTACTATTCCAACTAATTAAGGCAAAAGCAAGAAAGGCCATAACGGATAGCCCACCTGCTAATCCATCTAAACCATCAGTAATGTTGACAGCATTACTGCTAGCCACTAAGACGAATAATAGGAAGACACCATAGAACCATCCCATATCAATGGTAATTCCTAGTGTATAAATATCTAAAACCGGTTCTGCTCCCCCACGCATATAAATAGCAAAGAAGATTAACGCAATAATCAATTGTCCTGCCAATTTTTGAAACTCGGTCAATCCAATATTATTTTTTCTTTTGATAATCAAGAAATCATCAATGAATCCTAATAACGCATAAGCTAAAAAGACAAAGAGGATGATAAACAGATTATAAGAAAACTCAATTTTTCCCATCAACAATAGAATAAAAATTGCCGTAATGGTTGGAATAATAAAGATAATTCCACCCATCGTTGGTGTTCCATCCTTATCATGATGGGCTTTTTCTAGATAGGTACTAACTCGTTGTTTAGCTAATCTTTTTAACAGTGGTATCGCAACTAATCCAAATAAAACAGCAATGACAAAACCAATCATGGTAGCTAACATGGCTTTGGTGATTACAAGCATTCAATCATCCCCTATATATTATCTAGTACTATTTTTTTATCATCAAAGAAGATTTTTTGATCTCCTATTATTTGGTACTTTTCATGTCCTTTTCCAAGTACCAATAGTATATCATTTTTTGTTAAGAGTTGTATACCTTTTTTAATAGCATTCTCTCGATTTGACTCTATTTCATAATTGATATTGTCAAGTCCTGTAATGATATCCTTTAAAATTCGCATTGGATTTTCACTCCGTGGATTATCACTAGTAAAAATGACATAATCCGATTTTCTAGTAGCAATTTCTCCCATAATAGGACGTTTGGTCTTATCCCGGTCTCCCCCACAACCAATAATCGTAATAATTTTGTGATAATTTAATTCTCCCACAGTATCCAAAATGGTCTCTAAAGCATCGGGTGTATGGGCATAATCCACTACAATATGATTATCTCCATAAGGAATGACATCCATCCTTCCCTCTGGCGAACTACAGTTTGCTACCGCCTCTTTTAACTCTTCATAATTGTATCCTAACTGATAGAAAAGAGCAATGGCAGCACTCATATTATAAATATTATACTTTCCTAAAAGTTTCGTTTGATACTCTTCTTCATTAATAGAAAAAGAATTTTCTTGTGAGGATATCTCATAATCGGAAGAAGAATATCCATAGGTGACATAAGAACCAATCTCAAAGAAAGATGCACAAGGATCATCACGATTAATAATAGCTACCCCTGAATTTTTGACTTGATAGAATAGTTTTTGTTTTGCTTTCATATACTGTTCCATCGTTTTATGATAGTCTAAATGATCTTGTGTTAAATTCGTAAAGATGGCATAGTCATAGGTTAAAAAGTCTACTCTTCCCTGATCAAGAGCTTGACTGCTTACTTCCATTACGACATACTGGCATCCCGCTTCATAGCTTTGACGAATCAGTTCTAATAACTCGAGAGAACCAGGAGTCGTATTGGTCAAATCACAGATTTTATGGTCGATATAAAATCCTAATGTACCAATATAACTGCAAGAAACCCCTAAAGAACGAAAGATTTGCCAAATGAGAAAACAGGTAGTCGTT
The DNA here is from genome assembly GCA_947629315.1 of uncultured Bacilli bacterium. Lineage (GTDB taxonomy): Bacteria > Bacillota_I > Bacilli_A > RF39 > UBA660 > UBA5578. The sequence continues at coordinate 49,123 of CANRDB010000002.1, read as the reverse complement.
TTACCATTGGTACCCGTTACGCCAATCATCGAAATAGGTACCATATGTTCTTTTAGATAATGTTCTAAATAATCTCTCGTTGAAGAGACAACCTCAGTGGGGACTTCATATTCACCACGCTCTATAATAATTTTAGAAGCTCCTGCTTGAATAGCCTCTAAAATATAATCATGTCCATCGTGAACAGTACCTTTGAGTGCTAGAAAAGTATCCCCCTTCTTTACTTTTCTAGAATCGCATTTCAACATAAGAACACCTCAGTATATCTTATGAGAAATTTGCCTCAACGTGAAAAAAGAGTTGTCATCAACTCTCAATTTTTTGTTTTTGTCGTTCTTTTAATATTTGTTCAACTGCTTTTTTATCATTGTAAGGAATCTTATCTTTTTTCACAATAATAAATTCTTCATGGCCTTTTCCTAAGATGAGTAAAATATCCTTCTCCTCTAAAAGATTGGTAGCAAATCGAACGGCCTCGAACCGGTTCTCTTCTACTTTATAATTTGTCTTTTGATTGCCCTCTAGCATATCTTTGACAATATCAATAAACTCTTCCTCATGTAAATCATCACAAGTAACTACGACGAAATCGGCATGATTTAATGCCATCTGCATCATAATTGGTCTTTTTTTCGCATCCCTACTACCCGTACATCCAAAGACTACATATGTCTTGCGATGAGGAAGTTCTTCAATCGTTTTAAAGATATTTGCCATTGCATCCGGAGTATGGGCATAATCGACAATAACCGTGTTTCCTAAAAAAGGAATGATATCTAATCGCCCTGGTGGAGGTAATAACGTAGGCATTACTCGTTCAATTTCTTCTTTGGAAATTCCTAACAAATCTAAAATAATAACAGCACAAGTAGCATTATAGACATTATATCTTCCTAAAAGAGAGGTTTGAATATGGAAATCCTTGACTTGGAAACTCGTTCCTGTCTCTTTAAAATGTAAATTGGTAATTTGATAATCGCTTTCTTGAAAACCATAGCGCAAAACATTCCCTATCTCATAGTAATGGTGATACTCATCATCTATATTGATAATGGCTTTTCCTTGAATTTTTACTTGATAAAACAATTGTTGTTTCGCCTTGGCATAATTTTCCATCGTTTTATGATAGTCTAAATGATCTTGCGTTAAATTTGTGAAAATGGCGTAATCAAAAGGAATATTGCGAAGTCTTCCATAAGATAACCCTTGACTACTTACTTCCATCACGACATATCGATATCCTTGTTCATAAGAAGTAATCAGCATGTCATACATATCACAGATATCAGGAGAAGTATTGGGAAGTTCTCTTACTTTTTCTTCCATATAAAAGCCAATCGTTCCAATGTAAGCGACTTTTCGTCCCAGTTTTTGTAAAGCCTCATAAATTAGATAACAAGAAGTCGTTTTGCCATTTGTTCCTGTAATACCAATAATGGTCATATCTTCTAAAAGAGAATGATACTCTTCATATAACCGTTGTTCTAGATATTGACGGGTATTCGGCACAATAGTCGTGGAAACATCATAGTTTCCCTCTTCTGCCACGATATGAGAAGCACCATTTTGAATAGCGTTTTCAATGTAATCGTGACCATCACTCGATAATCCTCTTAACGCAACAAACGTATCTCCTTTTTTGACTTTTCTAGAATCTGTTTTAATCGTCAGCATGCGATTCCTCCTTTATAGGATAATTTTCATAGTTCTTAGAAGCCGATTGAATTTCATTCACATCTTGATACTGGATGGTAATAGGAAAAGTATCATACTGTAACCCTTTCTTCGCTAAATAATCTTTTCCGTCCATCGCAATTGTCTTTATCTGATAATCTTCTTCTACTACTTTTAGATTCATCTTCTTATCATCGAAAGAATATTGATATAGGGTCTCTTTCTTCGTACCGTTATACTTTGTTTCCTCTAATACCTTGGATGCTTCTAACCATTGTGAAAGAATAGTGGGCTTTAGATCTTGAACGAAAAAAGATAGTAAAGTTTCTTTGGTTGGAATTAACTGTTCTTCTACCGTGTCTACTTGATAGATTGTTCCCTCTTTATAGAAGTAAGTTTTTCCTTGATACTCGATATACATTTTCTCATCGACATACATCCCCGTTACTTGTTCCTGATTTCCTGTCATTTGAAACGTATAACTTTCCATCTCTTTAAAATTTGATAAAGTATCCTGTTGTTTGAAAGAATGATACGTATGGGAACTTCCCATATTGGATAAGATTAAAAAGAAAATATACATTCCTAGGAAGAATACTAACCATAGTCCTAAATCCGCTAACGCTTTCTTCCGGGGATTTTTTTTCAAATCCTGATAACTTCGATAAATTTTCTTTATTTTTCCCATAGTTACCCCAACTTTTTACCAATTAATGTCTCTTTATTAGGATATCCGTTAATATAATCTACCGCAGCCATCTTCTTTTTTCCCTCTGGTTGAATGACTGTTAAAATAATTTCGCCATCTTTGGTACTAACCGCTATTCCCTCTTTTAGAATACCTGTAATTTGTGCACATACTTGTGGATTACTTTCTTTTCCTATTTTCGACTCAAAAACTTTCATACGTTTTCCATCTATTAAAGTGTATGCAACTGGAAAACTATTTAATCCTCTAATTTGATTATAAACTTCTCTCCTAGACTTGGAAAAGTCAATCTGCTCTTCTTCTTTACTAATATTATAAGAGAAGGTTGCCTCAGATTCGTTTTGTTTCGTTCGCGTTGCCGTTCCTGCTACAATATCCGGCAATGTCTCTTTTAATAAATCTCTTCCTAATATGCTTAAACGCTCAAAAAGTGTTTCAGCGGTATCTTCTTCTAATATGGGAATTTTCTTTTGTCTAATAATATCGCCATCATCCATACCGACATCCATATACATAATGGTAATTCCCGTTTCCGTATCTCCCTCGATGATTGCGCGATGAATTGGTGCTCCCCCACGATGTTTAGGAAGTAACGAAGCATGAACATTAATACAACCATATTTTGGATTATCTAAAATTTCTTTTGGAATTATCTGTCCATAGGCACAAGTCACTATGATATCTGGTTCTAACGATAAAATATCTTCATATTCTTTTCGGATTTTCATGGGTTGAAAGAGTGGGATATGATGTTCTAAGGCAACTGCTTTAACGGGTGAAATACCAAGTTCTCCCTTACGTCCAACTGGTTTATCCGGTTGCGTTACCACTCCCACAACATGGCACTCTTCTATTAGCATGTTCAAAACTGGAACACTAAAATCGGGCGTTCCCATAAAGATTACTTTTAAGTTTTTATTCATATCATCACCACTATCATTATAATATGTTTTTCATCATTTTTCCACTCATAACCGACTTCTCATCTTCGCTTCTTGTTATTTTTTTGAAAATATTTTACAATAAAGATGCAATAAAACGCAAATGTCATGCGTTAGTATAGTGAGAGGGGCAAAATCATGGAACAATCACAAATATCTAAAATTTCTGCTTCTTCTTTAGAACATCTACTTTTAGACATCAAAGAGGAAGAATCTTTTTACGAGTTATACTTATTACTAAAAGCACCCATTTATAGTTATAGTTTATCTATCTTAAAGAATCGGGAAGATGCTCTTGACAATGTTCAGGATGTTTTTATCACTCTATACCATCAAATCGATTCTTATCAACCTACGCAAAAACCAATGAACTGGATTTTTACTATCACGAAAAATGCTGCTTTTTCAAAACTCCGAAAAAAGAAACCAACCGTAGAATTAGATGAAAATATTAGTCATGGAAAGTTTCAAAAAGAAGAAGACCGACTACTCTTCCAATACTTTATGGAACAGTTAAAGGAAGAGGAACGAAACATTGTGTTGTTGCACCTTTTATGGGGATTTAAACATCGCGAGATTGCTACCATCTTAAACAGCAATGTATCTACCGTGTTATCAAAATATCATCGAGCAATCAAAAAATTACAAGAAATGGAGGGTTTCCGTGAAAAAAACAGACATACAAACAAGAGTATATAATTTATTTGACGAACAAGTTCCTGATCGATTTACCAGCGTTCTCTCAAAATGTAAAGAAAAAGAAAGGAATGATTCTATGAAAAAACACAAAATATTTCAGGGTTGGTGGTGGAAAGTATCTGTTGCTTGTCTATTCCTTGTGTTACTAGGAGGAACCTACTATTTCTATCAAAGAAATTATTTAGTAGATTCTGTCATTCAAATTGATGTCAATCCTAGTATTCAATTAGAGGTTAATCAAAAAGACAAAGTAATGAAATGTGTAGCTTTAAATGATGATGCGAAAGACATTATTAAGGATATGGACTTTCAAAATGTCGATATCGATGTCGCCCTTAATGCGATTATTGGTTCCATGGTTACCAAAGGATATTTAGATGATCTTTCAAATTCCATTTTGATTTCTGTTGATAACAACGATGAGAAAAAAGCCGAAGAAATGAGACAAAAATTAGTTGAAAAAATTGATAATATTTTAAATACTGATAAAATTAATGGTTCTGTCTTAAGTCAGACTTTATCCAATAAAGAAGAAAAGAAAGAGGTATCAGAAGCAGAAGCGCTAGCGGAACAATACCATATTTCCGTTGGAAAAGCAAAATTAATTCTCGATGTAGTAGAAAATAATCCTCTTCTTAAGGTAGAAGATTTAGTAACATTATCTATTAATGAAATTAATGTCTTAACACAAGGAAAAGAAGACAGTTTATCTCATGTAGAGAAACAAGGAAACGCTAGTACGAAGGCCTATATCGGTGAAGAACAAGCCAAAAATATCGCCTTAGAACATGCAAAAGTAACGAATCCTACGAACTTAAAAGTAGAGTTCGATACAGAAGATGGTGTAATCATCTACGAAGTAGATTTTGAAGATGATACTTATGAATACGAATACGAGATTAATGCTTTAAATGGAAATGTCATTACTTCTGATAAGGAAAGAAGAGATGATAGACCAATCGAGAACGAAAACAGTAAAGATTATATCTCTAGAGATAAGGCAAAAGAAATTGCTTTTAACCACGCAAAAGTAACCAGTCCAAAATATGTAACAGTAGAACTTGATAAAGAAGATGGCATCACTGTCTACCAAATTGAATTTGAAGATAGTACGTATGAATATGATTATGAAATCAATGCCACTAATGGAACTATCGTTACTTCTGATAAAGAGAGAAAAGAAACCGCTAGCACGAATAATAGTAATAACAGTTCTAACTTTATTTCTTCTAGTAAAGCGAAAGAAATTGCTCTTAATCATGCGAAAGTATCTAATCCTCAACAATTAGAAGTAGAACTAGATAAAGAGGATCGAGAGTATAGTGTAGAATTCCACTACAATGGATATGAGTACGATTACGAAATTGATGCTGTAACAGGAAAGATTTTAAAATCTGAAAAAGAAAGAGATTAAAAAGATGTGTCAAACATCTTTTTTTATGGATAACAAACAAAAAGAATGATTGCTCATTCTTAAATGTATAATCCTTTTTTTCCATAGCGACCATAATTAGAAGAACTTTCTACATCATCTACCATGGCAATGACTACTTTGTTTTCTTTTAAACTAGCTTTCACATCAATAATTCTTTGGTTACTAGAACCTCGAAACTTGAGATTATAACTATGTTTGGCTATCACGAATCTGCCGTCTACTAAGATATCAATTTCTTTTAAGAAATCCATAATCGCAGTATTCTTTTTACTCATGACAAGAAGTTCTTCATACGTAAATCCCGTATAACACCAAACATCCATTTTTTGTTTGTGGACACTTCGAGCAATTTTAGCACATGCTTCTGGTTGATAGAATGGGTCTCCACCACTAAAAGTTACTCCTGTTTGGGCTTCTAACTCCTTAATGGCATCGATGACATCATCGACTTCTACCTCTTCGCCACCCTGAAAATCATGAGTAGTAGGATTTTGGCATCCTGGACAGTCATGACCACATCCTTGCGTCCAAATAACTGTCCGAATACCTGTTCCATCTACGACACTATCTGTCTGTAAATCACTTGCTAACCGTATTGTCATTATTTTTCTTCAGCAGGTTTGATAGAGCACTTAATTTCTTTAATTCCTGTATGTTTTACTCTGTCTTTCTCTTCTGCTCTCTTTCCGTTATTAAAACGTTTTACATCTCCTGAAAGGTATCCTGTTACCCTTCTAATTCTTTCGAATCCTACACCTTCACCAACTAGTTTTTCCATAATTATCCTCCTTCTTAACAACCACAATTTAGTGTTTTTATCTCTTCTAATGGAACACTATCAAACTCTTTCCGTCCACAGCCTGGACACACATCACCAATTACCCCTACATACCCACATACTGGGTCACGATCAACTGGATGGTTAATCGCACCATATCCGATTCCTGACTCTTTCATCAAGCGAATTACACTTTCAAATGCCTCTACATTTTGAACGGTATCTCCATCTAATTCGATATAAGAGATATGTCCTCCATTCGTCAAAGCATGATAAGGTGCTTCCAGTTCAATTTTCTTTTTAATCGTAATATTGAAATATACTGGAATATGGAAAGAATTCGTATAGTAACTTCTATCCGTTACGCCTTTAATTTTTCCATAAATAGCTTTATCAATATTTACAAAACGTCCCGCTAACCCCTCTGCTGGAGTGGCGATTAACGTAAAGTTTAGATTGTACTTTTCACAGTATTCAGTACACTTTTTTCTCATGAATGAAATAATTTCTAGACCTAATTTCTGAGACTCTTCGCTCTCTCCATGATGCTTTCCTGTTAAGGCTTTCAATGTTTCAGCAAGACCGATAAAACCGATTGTTAAAGTCCCATGTTTTAAAATCTTTCGTAAACGGTCCGTTGGTTTTAATTTATCACCATCTGTCCAAACACCGGCTCCTAATAGGAATGGAAAATTAAATACTCTCTTATTGCATTGAATTTCAAATCTCTCCAATAATTGATCTCGCACCAAATCCATCATTTCCCCAAGTTCCTCATAGAACCCTTTCATATCTGGTTTTTCTCGTTCTTTTAAACAAATACCATGTTTAATACCAAGTCTTGGTAAATTGATAGAGGTGAATGATAAATTTCCACGTCCTCCTGTCGTCTGATTATTTAAATCCGTTACATCAGCCATTACCCGTGTACGGCATCCCATATAACCAACTTCTGTACGATAATCTCCAGGTTTATAATACTCTAAATTAAATGGGGCATCTAAGAAAGAAAAGTTAGGGAACAATCTTTTTGCAGAGACCTTGCAAGCTAATTTAAATAAATCATAATTTGGATCTCCTGGATTGTAGTTCACTCCTTCTTTGACCTTAAATATAGATACTGGGAAAATAGGTGTCTCCCCTTTTCCTAAACCAGCCTCCGTAGCCTCTAGGAAATTTCTAATAACCATTCTTCCCTCCGCAGAAGTATCTGTACCAAAGTTAACAGAAGAAAAAGGTACTTGAGCGCCTGCCCGAGAATGCATCGTATTAAGATTGTGGACAAATGCTTCCATCGCCTGATAAGTTTGACGATTCGTCTTTTCCACTGCTCGTTCATAAGATTTTACAAATAATCTTTTAATAGTAATAGACTCTCCATAGATAGGAGCAAATCTATCGATATCAAATTCTAACGTAGATAGTTTATCAATTTCTTTAGCAATTCTATCCATATTGATAACTTCAAATAAATCCGTAAAATCTAATAAATCATAAATCTGTTGTTTAAATTCTTTTTTAAATGTCTTTAAAACTCCAGGTGCCATATAATAGTCGAAGGCAGGAATAGATTGTCCTCCATGTTGATCATTTTGATTCGCTTGAATAGCAATTGCTGCTAAAGCACCATAAGAACCAATTCCTTTTGGTGTTCTAAGATACCCATGTCCTGTAGAGAACCCTGTCTTAAAGAGACGATCTAATTCAATTTGCATGCAGGTAGTCGTACCCATTGCTAAGAAGTCCATATCATGAATATGGATATCGCCCTCATCATGAGCTTGACTAAATCTTTTCTTCATTAAGTAAGCTTTGGCAAATTCTTTAGATACTGTACTACCATATTGAAGCATCGTACCCATAGAACTATCTCCATCAATATTGGCATTTTCTCTTTTCGTATCATCTTCATTGGCTGATTTTAATCCTAGACCCTCTAATGTCTTTAAAAATTTGTGAAGACGTTTATCATCAGCAAATAATTCCCTAGATTGATTTCTTCTTTCTCGATACTCTGAAAAAGAAGTTTTTACATCATCATATCCTTGCTTTCCTAACTCTTCTTCAATCAAATCTTGAATTTCTTCAATTTTAATTTTTGTCTCATCTTTATATCGCTTTTCGATATTTTTAATAACGCCTAAATAAACTTTATTGATATCTTGTTCTGTATAAACATGGCGTTCCTCTTCTTCTTGTTCATCGGTTCTCGTAACCACACTATCAAAACCCTTTTTGATAGCGATTGCAATTTTGCTGGCATCAAATGTTACTTTTTTGCCGTTTCTCTTGATGACGTCAAGAGTTATTTTATTGTAAGTATCTGACATCTTGATTTCCTCCTACTTTCTAACTTGATTATACTCTTCTTTTTTTGTAGAAATCAATACTTTTTCATCACTTTTTGAGTGGTTTTTGCAATATATTCCCTTTTGCCTTTTATTTATAAAAAATTCGTTTTCAAAAAATTTACATTTTTGAATTTTTAATTTTTTTGATTTTTTCGTGATAGTGTATTAAAGACACTTTAAGCAGACTATTCTCTTTATTTTAAACGATATTTACAGATTACTTGTCATCTTTACACTTTTTATTTTTTTCTCTTTTTTTCGTTTTTCCTATTTTTTGCTTTTTCATTTTTCTCATTTTTTTATTTTTTAGTTTTTCCGCTTTTGTTGAAAAACAACGGTAAACCAATGTTCGCTTTCATAAAAAAAAGAAAAAAAAAGAGAACTTCTTTTTTCTCCATTTTTGGCCTACTTCATTTTTTGACATTTTTTACAAAAATAGGTACTTCTTCCAGCGATAAAAATCCGTTCAATCGAATGTTTACAGATTGTACAGTTTTCTTGATTGTGGACTAATAAATTTTGTTGAAATCTACCATGTACTCCCTTTTCTGACTCATAACTCCGAATGGTAGTTCCTCCCATGCTAATGGCTTCTTCTAATATTTGCTGACTGGAAGTTAGAATCTTTTGACAATCTTTTTTCGTTAATTGAGACGCTAACGAAAGAGGATGAATTTTTGCTTGAAATAAGATTTCATCCGCATAGATATTGCCAATACCAGATAACACACTTTGATCTAACAATACCGTCTTAATAGGAATCTTTCTACTTTTCAACTTCTCCTTTAGATATTCTACGGTTGCTTGCCATGGTTCTGGTCCTACTTCAGATAATGGCTGCTCTTGAAAACTTTTTCCTTTTGGAAATAAATACATCCGTCCAAATTTTCTCGTATCATGATAACGCAATTCTCTTCCATCATCCAAAGTAAACACGACATGTTCATGTCGACTGCGTTCTTCCTCTGGGGTCTTTAGAAAATACTTTCCCTCCATACGTAAATGACTCACTAAATCATAATCCGTTAATTCAAAAATGAGCCATTTCCCCTTTCGATTCATATGTTCAATGGTCTGTTGGGCAATTTTCTCTGCAAACTCTTTTGGGGTTTGATTGGCTAAAATTTTCTCATAATAGACAGAAACTTTTTGAATGGTTCTGCCTTGGATATATTGTTCTAATGTTCTACGAACCGTTTCTACTTCTGGTAATTCTGGCATGTTACTTCTTGACCTTTCTTTTCATATCGTTTTTAATAGCAGCACTAGCGGAAACTGGTTGCTTGAAGACATGTTCTAATAGACGAGCAAATGTCTCATCCTCTTCATACACTTGATGTAAATAACAAACGATTGCATCATAATCGACATCATAACGGCTCATACCCATATAAATCAATTCTTTTAAGTAGTACCCTAGTACTTCTCGGTTCTCTCGGATAATCGTCGTAAGTGGTTGATGAGTTTTTTCTATATAATAAGTACCATCATAATGCAATTGTCCATCTTTCATATAAGTGGCTTGAATTGGCATTTGACAAAGACGATATCGTTTTCGAGAAAGAGTTTCTACTTCTTTTCTCATCGCATGAATATTAGCACGGAAATGTTTCGCAGGAAGTCCAAATAAGAGAGTCCAATCCCCCTCCTCCCATGGAGTAACACAACCAATATATTTTCCATTTTGATAAGCAGGTTGTGGAAGTACCAATACTTGCGTATGAATTTTAGAAAGAGCAAAGCAAGTCTGTTCAGAGATAAAATTCTGACTCGAAGGATAAATTCGTAACTTATAGTTTTGAAAATGATATACCATCGCTAAAGACTCCATACAACGAAAATCTAGTTCTTGTTCCTTAATATCTACTCTTTTCATCTAACCACTCCTTACAAATTATTACATTATATATTATTTTCAATAAAGAAGTCAAGTCATTCATTTCAAAAAAAATAGGCATTGCCTATTTTACATTTCTGGGTAAACACTTACTTGTTTTTTCTCTTTTCCAACTCGTTCAAATTTTACATATCCACTAACTTTTGCATAAACCGTATCATCTTTTCCAATACCTACGTTAGTTCCTGGATAAATTTTTGTTCCTCTTTGACGATAAAGAATAGACCCACCAGATACATATTCTCCATCAGCTGCTTTAGCACCCAATCTCTTAGAGATAGAGTCACGTCCATTCTTTGTGGAACCTTGACCTTTTTTATGAGCGAATAATTGGATATTTAATGTCATCAATTTCATGTGATGAGCACCTCCTATCTTGAAATTTTTATATATTCTTGATAATCCTTAGCCAAACTTTCTAACAAATCTAGCATGTTGACTACTAATTTATCGATGACAGGATCATGTTTCATGATTCCTATCTCGAGATAACCATCATCTTCCGTATATACAACGCATCCCTCATCAATACTTATTAAAGCATTTATGGTTGTAATACAGATACAAGATACAGAAGCACAGACAATATCAAACCCTGGTTCAGCATATTCTGCATGTCCTTCTACCTTGATATAATGGTACTTATTATCTTTTTTCTTTATAGTAATATGAATCATACTATTTTACTTTAATACTTTTAATCTCTACTTTGGTGTATGGTTGACGATGTCCTTGTGTTCTATGGTAATTATTCTTCTGAACATATTTGTATACAATAACTTTCTTAGTCTTACCATGTTTTAAAACTTCGCCAGTAACAGTTGCTCCTGATACATATGGTTGTCCAACTTTATCATCGACCATTAAAACCTTATCAAAAGTAACCGTTTTTCCTGCTTCAACATCTAGTTTTTCAACGTAAAGAACAGTTCCTTCTTCAACATAATATTGTTTTCCACCAGTCTCAATAACTGCTTTCATATTTTCCTCCTTTATAAATCTCAGACTCGCCATGAAGGTTCTTCTCATAATCTACCTATCCGTGCGGTTGTAGAATGAGGCTCTACACAGTATTAAATTTTAGCACATAACCCTTTATTTGTCAACTAAATGGCTATTTATTTTGCTTTTGTAGTCATGTAAATATCATCCTGACTATCTCGATATTGTAAATACCCCTTTGTCATCTCATAACTGAGTGGTTGCGTAATGACCGCACGGCGCAATTTTCGAAGACAAAGGAGATTGACATCACGAACTTTCCATTTACTCCAATTTAAATCTCGCGCTATTTGACTTGCTGAATCCTCTCGCTCATAGAGTCCTTCCATAACCTTTTGGTAATTCTTAGGAAGTTCACTGATTGTTTTTTTTAAGTTTTCATTTACCGTATGACCGATAACTTCCTCTTCCACTGACTGATGAGAGGGCAAATCTTCTTTATGGCTTTGAAGACTATGATGGTGTAAAAAAGCAGAACGGTATTTTCCTTTTTCTTTCGCATCTACTCTTCCTTGTCGCTCTAGAAAAGCAATACAAGCTTCCGTCACTTCCTCTTCTGACAAATTCTCTAATTCATCATGAAGATAAAACTTTGCATCTTCCATATTGACTTCCCATTCAATAGGAATCCCCTTTTCTATCGCAATTCCTTCTAATAATAGTTTTTGAATTTCTTCTCTAGCAATCGCACAAAAACCATACTTTTGGGAGGTCTTCATCGCTTTTAATAATCCCTCATAGGCATAGCTCACCAAATCAGATGTTTCTAATCCTGACAATTTCGCAAATTTTTGGGTCATCTCATCTGCTAACCATAATAGGTCCACAATCAAGTTATCCCGCAATTCTTTCGTAGGATAATCATAATACTCTTTAAACTTCTGATTGGCCTCTGACTCTTTTTGATTGCGTCTCCTCAATTCGTCTTTTGGACAAGGGAGAATCTCAATTCCTACCTTATGGTATTGTTGCTTCCAACGATTAATCAAAAATCTAGAGAATCCCATCTCTAGAAGATCTTGTTCTTCTAAAAACGAAAGTTCATTTTTCGTTTGTAACTGTTTTTGAACATATCGTTGCAATAAATCCTTATATTTTAGTGTCTCCATTGACCCCAACTCCTATTTTATTATAACATAAAAAACCTCTCTATCCATGAAAAAATAAGAAAATACTTATCTTTTCACACTTACTATGCAGTTTTATTCCAACAAAAAGATAAGTACTAGCTATTTTTTGACCGTTCCTCTTTGAAAATACTCTCTTAGTCTTTCCTGCTCTGAGTGGTAAGTATGTTGATAAAAAAAGAAATGGTAGACACTCCTCTTCATCTTTTTTACTTGTTTTCCCATCAGTGTCTGGATTCTATAATAGGGAAAAGTACTCTGATATCTCTCAAATAAGAACCTTAAAAAAAGACTCGAGATATTCCGATACAGCTTGATGTTTAAAAACCATAAATACCCCACTAACAGTTTAAAAAAGAGGGGGCAAAAAAGAAATACTATTCCAATAACAAGGTTTGATATCCAAAATAAAACATAGTAACTGCGATAATAAGTCCCTATGATATTCCAACATAAAAAGAGAATTTTCGAGCCATCCAACGGATAGATGGGGAGCAGATTGAAAAATAAAAGAGGATAATGAAAAGGAGTGGGATATATTTGATAAAGAAGAATTTGAAAGAAAGGACCTGCTAGAACAATCAAAAATTCTTCATGAATGGGTCGATTCAATTGCTCTTGAAATTCCACCATACCGCCAAACGGTAAAATCAAAATTTTTTTGATGTTCCAGTGTAAGAAAACAGCCATCAAAATATGTCCACACTCATGTACGAAAATCACTAGCATAAATTCTAGTAAAGTTTGAAAATGGGCTGTCAAAACAGCGAGAAAAGCAAACAAATAAAAAAGAGGATGAATGACTATCTTAGAGTAAATAGTCCTCATACGAAATAGCCTCCCCCTCTTTTTTATAAACTAAATATAAATAATTTTCAGACATTCCTAGTAGATTTCCCGTTTCCACATAATCATACAACTTGACATTGACATTCGTTAAATTTCCATACCAACAATCTACCCCATCTAACTGTTCTATGATAACTACTTTTCCATATCCTTCTTTTTCTCCAACAAAGATGACTAAACCATCTTGTAAGATGGGAACTGGATAAGTATTCTCCACTTTTAATTTTACACCATCTAAATAATCCTCTTTTTCTTCATAGACTAATTTTTCGTGAAAGACTGTCTTTGTCTCCAGATATTTTCCAAATGGAAAAGTCGTTCCAAACGTCTTCTGATACCAAGAACCTACTTGTAAAAATGGAAAATGTTTCGTATATACTTCTTGATAAATGAGATCTTTTAAATTAGCATTTTTTTTCATACTAATTAACAATACTAGTGTCAAGAGAATTGTCAAAAGAGTTCTTTTTAGAAAAGAAAATAAGTGCATGATATCACCTATTAATGTCTATGAGATTCTCTTTTTTTTAGAACAAAAAAGAGAGAGAACTCTCTATTCAAATAACAAATCTTTATTCATCATATAATATTGGAAACAAGATATTAGCGATAGAATAGCCGCTAAAAAGAGAAGAAAATCTGCTACTCGAATATTATATAATTCAAATGGTAAATTGTAAAATAAGGTAAGGACAATTCCACACATCAAACAAGCTGTCTTCAACTTTCCAGATTTGATGGCTGCTACTACTTTTCCCTTGCTTCCAGCAATCATTTTTATGGAATTGACCACACTATCCCTCATCACAATAATGACAGGAATAATTGGATGAATAAATCCTGTAGCCGCTAAAATGATTAAGACAGAATTCACTAACATTTTATCCGCAATGGCATCCATCATTTTCCCAAAATCGGTTACTAAATTTCTGCTACGAGCAATATGTCCATCTAAAAAATCCGTTAAAGATGCAATGATAAAAAGGACGCCTGCTATAAAGTATTTCACATCGACAACAATTTTTTCAGATATAAATAGTTTAGGAACACTAATTCCCATCATATCAAAGGGCAATACTAATAGAATCACGATGACAAAGGATAACAAGATTCTCATCATCGTAATCTTATTTGGTAAATTCCAAATGGTATTCTTTTTTACTTTTCTCTTTTTCATGATTCCATCACCCATATATAAGATACTTCTTTTTTAGAATTAATATCTTGTCTTTCCTCTGTATCATCCTCTTGTGAAGCTATTTTTATAAATATGAAAATACCAATACAAATGATAATAATAATAGCCCCCACGATAGAAAAAAGAACCAAAGGATTTCTTTCTTTTTGTTCTACTGTATAAGGAGATACAATCTTTTTTGGTTGTTTCTTATCATGTTTTTTATTTGCTTTTTTAATATCCTCTAAAGAAATCTTAGAAGTATAATCAAAAACAAACTCATTGAAATCCTCTACCATCTCTTCATAGTCTAATCCCAAATATTTAGAATAATCTCTAATAAAATACTTTAAATAAAAAATATCTTTAAAAGCCTCTCGATTTCCATCTTCAATGTTTTCTAATTGTGAAGGTTTCAATTTCAAATCTTCGGCTGCTTCCTCTATCGATATTCCCATACTCTCTCTGGCTTCTCGTAACTTTTCGCCTATCTCTTTCATATGAAAACCTCTATTCTACAAAAACAATAACACTTTATAAGCCATGTTCTGTACCATTTAGGTGGCAAACATTTATCTACCAATTACTTGGTCCCTAACTCCGTTTTCTTCCTTTGTTAGGACTCCCCTACCAAAATTTGGGTTTCTCGCTTGTGGGGTTTACCGCGTTCCACTCTTTCCATTTCTAGAAAGCATCGTCACTATGGCACTTTTATACTATACTATACCTTATCCGTAGACTTAGGTAGTTCTAGAGCCGTTAGTAAAAACTACTAGGGGTTATGACTTCCCCCTACACAAACACTACAATCATTGCAGACTGTGCGAGCATGGACTTTCCTCTAGATATCTCTACCCAGCGTTTGCCCAAGTGTTACTCTTTTCCATATATTATTTTTTCTAGATTTGATAATCTACGAAGCAAATCGGCATTTGCTCCTGTCGCACCACCCTGTGCGTCACTCTCACTCAAAACGTCTAATTTTGTACGAAGATTTCTCACTTCTTTCTTAAGACGAATATTATCTTCTAATAACTCTTTCTTATCTTCTTCTAGTTCTCTAATCATAGAAGTCATTTCATCGTAATCTTTGATAATCATATCTAAGAACCGGTCAACTTCTTGTGGTCGATAACCTCTTGTATCAATTTTAAAATCTTTTTCTAAGATATCTCTGCTAGTAAGCATTACCCTATCTTGATACATACTATCCACCTCTCTTTATTTCAGTCATATTATCTCAAAAAAAAGAATGTTTGTCAAACATTCTCACCGTTTTTCGTAGTCTCCACTTGATAAGTGTTTAGTTTGATATAATTTACATCATTAATCATCGTATTAAACATCTCTTCTACATGTTTTTTTCTATCCATCGTTCTCACCTCATAATCAGTCTATCAAAGGCTTTTGTGAAGATTTGTCGAAAATTCCAGATGAAGTAGCATAATCTTTCATTTTATAGTATAATGTTATTAGGTGAAGTTATGAAATATCCAAACGGAATCAAAAGAGAATATCAAAATGTTATAACGTATGGAAATAGAGGAATGAACCTAGAAGAAGATCTCAATGTTACGAATGAATTTTATCGCGATGCGAATATCGCTATTATTTATAAAAAACCAACACCTATTGTCATTCATAAAGTAGATTTTCCTTCTAGAAAGGATGCCATCATCACGGATGCGAGATTTTCGATTCCATCCACAACGGATTATAATGGTATCTACCGTGGAAAATATATTGACTTTGAAGCTAAAGAAACTAGTCATAAAACTAGTTTTCCCCTTTCCAATATACATGCTCACCAAATTGAACATTTACGAAGAATTATAGAACATGGAGGAATTGGATTTCTCATTGTAAGATTTACGAGTTTTCAAGAGACGTACTTCTTATCAGGACAAGCTTTTTTTCATTTTTTAGAGACGAAAGAACGCAAATCCATCCCTCGCAGTTATTTTCAACAAGCAGGAATTCAAATTCCTATCGGACTTCGTCCTAGACTAGATTACTTAAAATTAATTGAGGTGAATAATGAAAAATAAGAAAAAACTCAAGATGACTTGGAGTCCTGTCACCATTATGGTGATTGTGATTAGTGTCCTAGTACTGATTATCGGTTCCCTAGCCATTGGGATTCTACCAAGTCTCTTAATTGTTCTCGTATTAGACATAGTATACTTTAAAAATGAAATCATGGATTTATGGAAAGCCTTTCAAAAAAAGAGAAAACATCTAGAGAAGAAAAAAACAACCACTAAAAAATTGGTAAAAGACTCTTCTCCAAAAAGAATGGTATCACAGCCAGAGAAGATTATTCATGAATATAAAAAGGGAGATAAAATTATCTCGACAAGGGATGATGATATGAAAAAGAAGAAGACAAAGACAAAAAAGACAACTGCTAAAGAAAAGAGAAAAAAAGGAAAAAGACATATTGGGATGACAATTTTCCAATGTCTCATTATATTCTTTTCTATCTGCTTTATGGCAGGAGTGGCGGCAGTTATCGTTTTTTGTACTTACATTGTTACTCATGCACCAGAATTTAATGCCGCGAATCTATATTCTACAGAACCATCGAAACTCTATTGGGCAGATGGCTCTCTCATGGCAACGATTGGTTCTGAAAACCGTATCATTGTCACCTATGATGAAATTCCAGAAGTATTTATCAATGCCTTAGTAGCTACGGAAGATGCGAATTTCTTTCAACATAACGGAATTGATTTAAAACGTTTTTTAGTAGCGTCTGTCCAACAATTAATGGGAAACTCAGATGCTGGTGGAGCCTCTACGCTAACCATGCAACTTTCTAAAAATACCTATACTTCGACAGAGGCTCATGGATGGGATGGTATCATCCGTAAATTTACCGATGTCTATCTATCCGTATTTAAGATAGAACCGACCTATACCAAAGAAGAAATTCTAGAATTCTATGCCAATACCAACCAATTAGGAAGTGCTTATGGCATTGAAGCTGCTTCTGAGTTATATTTTGGAAAGAAAGCCAAAGATATGAATATTTCAGAAGCTGCTCTTTTAGCGGGAATGTTCCAAGCACCTTCTGGCTATAATCCAACTACCCATCCAGAAGCTGCTGAAAAAAGACGGATTAACGTTTTAAAACTTCTATTAAGACACAGTTATATTACCGAAGAAGAATATGCCATTGCCGAGAAAATGACTGTCGATAAAATTGTAAAGACAGATGGAACAGTAAGAAACACACAAGATGAAATTGAAGATGAAGCACGTTCTGCTGTCGATGTTGTTGTAAAAGAAGTCATTGAGAGAACTGGTCAAGATCCTCGACTAGTTTCCATGGAAATCTACACCACTTTCAATAAAGAGTTTCAAATTCATATTGGAAAAATTATGAGTGGAGAAACCTATGAATGGGAACATGAAAAATCACAAGCAGGAGTTGCTGTTGTCAATATTAAAAATGGTGCCATTGTCGCCGTTGGTGGTAACCGGAATACGAAAGTAGACAATGCTTACAACCATGCAACAGAACTTCATAAACAGATTGGTTCTACTGCAAAACCACTCTATGACTATGGACCTGCCATTGAATATTTAAACTGGAGTACTGGTACCGTGATTGCCGATGAACCGATGACTTATAGTGATGGATCGAAAATTGGAAACTGGGATAGTAAATATGCCGGATTCAAGAGTATCCGTTCACAATTAAGTGCTTCGAGAAATATTCCAGCCCTTAAAACATTCCAAAAATTAGATAAAAATCAAATTCTTACATTTGTTAAAAATTTAGGTCTCCACCCAGAAGAGTACCTACACGAAGCGCATTCCATTGGTGGATATGGTGATGATAAAGAAACGGGAGAAAGTCCTCTATCGATGGCTGCTGCTTATGCTGCTTTTGGAAATGGTGGATACTATACAGCACCTTATTCTGTTACTAAAATTGTCAACTCTCAAACGGGAGAAGTAACGACTGTACAATCCGAGACAAAACAAGTTATGAGTAGTGCGACTGCTTACATGATTACGAGTATTCTTCAAGATGCTGCAGAATCTGGTGTTGCTCCGAAATCGAAAGTTAATAATGTTCCTTATGCTGGTAAAACTGGTACCACCAACTACTCTAGTGAGGATATCAAAAAGCATAAATTACCATCAAAAGTAGCAAAAGATATGTGGGTAGCCACTTACAATACCGAATATGCGATTAGTGTATGGTACGGTTTTGATAGTCTGAAAGATGGATATAACTTAATGGGAACAAAACCACAGAGAAACTTATTCGTAGCGGTTGCGAAAAAAATTTATACCAATAAAGCAAACTTCAAAATGCCAGATACCGTTACCAAAGTAAAAATAGAGAAAGATTCTGCTACTTTGATGTTACCAAGTGAATTTACACCATCCAAATATATTACAGAAGAATTGTTTGTAGCTGGTACTGAACCATCTTTAGTATCTACACGATTCTCTAAATTAAATGATGTAACCAATTTAACAGCTGTCACTACAGGAAATACGATAACCCTTTCTTGGAACCCTATCGCCACTCCTGATCCATTCAATAAAACTCTCCTTAAGCAGCAAAACAAGAGTGCCTATATTTCTAATAGTAAATTAGATGAATATGTGAATACCTTGTATAAGAAGAATGTGGATGAGTTAGGTTCTGTTGGTTATAATGTATACGTTCAAACAAGTGATGGTCTAACACTTCTTGGATGGACACCGAATACTACTTATACAGTTACGGGACAAACAGGAAATGTAACGTTAGTCGTTAAAACTTGCTACTCTAAATTTAAGAAGAATTTAAGTGATGGTGTATCTGTTTCCGCTACAGTAACAGGAACTACACCTCCCGTAGAACCCGATACTCCAACCAATCCAGATACCCCTATTGAAGGAGAAACGATATAAAAAGAAAATCTATTGACATTTTTGTCAATAGATTTTTTTACTTAAATTACTAACGTAAATAGATTGCCGGAACCTTTATTAACTAACTTACAAAGAGTCTGTTGTAATTTATAACGAGTTCCCTCAGGCATTAAGGAGAGTTTGGCTTGAATACCTTCTTTCACAATGACATCTAAACTTCTACCAAAGATTTCGCTCTTCCAAATGTTATCTTGATCTTTCATCAAATAATCAATGAGTTCTTTACTCTGTACTTCTGAACCGATAATCGGTTCAAACGTAGATTCGACATCGACACGAATCATGTGAATAGATGGGGCGACTGCTCGTAATTTAATGCCATATCGACTTCCTTGCTTAATAATTTCTGGAGTTTCTAATTTCATATCGGCAAGAGTCGGACTAGCAACCCCATATCCAGTTGTTTTGACCATTGCCAAAGCATTCTTGATATGATCATACTCTTGTTTCGCCTCATTATACTCTTGAAATAGTGAAATAATGTCAGCTCTACTAGTTACTTCTCTTCCTACAATTTCCTTTAATACTTGATGATATAACTCATCAGGAGCATGTAAATTAATCGTTACAATTCCTGTTG
The DNA here is from genome assembly GCA_947629315.1 of uncultured Bacilli bacterium. Lineage (GTDB taxonomy): Bacteria > Bacillota_I > Bacilli_A > RF39 > UBA660 > UBA5578. The sequence goes on along the minus strand of CANRDB010000002.1, from coordinate 28,966 downwards.
ATGTATCTACATTCGAAATATACGAACGAGTGATATATTCACAAGCTTCAAAGTGTTTCGTAATTGTATCGATATCTCGCAACTTATCTACTTCAATAACACTCTCTCGAAGTTTATCCATATAAACTTTCTTAAGCCAATGATTAGGTTCCAAGCAAGCAATCCAATCTGGCATATTTACTTCTACTTCTAATACTGGAAATTCATACAAAGCCTCTTTTAAAATTTGATAGACATCTTTTTCATTTAAATTTTCAACACTAATTGGTAAGACAGGTACTTCATATTCTTCTCTCATCTTACTTGCTAAATTTTCGGTTTCTGGTAGCATAGGATGAGCAGAATTCAAAAGAACAATAAAAGGCTTTCCAATACTCTTTAATTCCCCTATTACTCGTTCTTCTGCTTCTATATAACTACTTCTAGAAATTTCTCCAAAAGAAGCATCGGTTGTTACCACAATACCAATACTAGAGTGATCACGAATCACTTTTTCTGTTCCTATCTCCGCTGCCTCAATAAAAGGTATTTCATCATCATACCAAGGAGTTCTTACCATTCTAGGTCCATTTTCATCTTCATACCCTTTAGCGCCTTCTACTACATAACCAACGCAATCTACTAAACGAACACTAGCCGTAAAATCATCTATTTTGATACTAGCAGCATTACTGGGAACAAATTTCGGCTCTGTCGTCATAATCGTCTTTCCTTGTGCAGACTGTGGAATCTCATCTAAACAACGTTTTCTTTCGTATTCATCTTCTATATTAGGAACTACTAGATTTTCTATAAATTTCTTAATAAAGGTACTTTTACCCGTTCTTACTGCTCCTACTACTCCTAGATATAACTCTCCGCCTGTTCGATTAGTAATACTCTTCATAATATCGATTTTTTCCATATTTTCCCTACTTTCTTTCATTTAACTATATGAGTAGAATTTAAAAATATGAAAAAACATATCCTTTGAAGATATGTTTAGTTGATACGACGTTTTTCTGTCATAATCCATCCACCATTTTCATAACTTAAAAAGCGATTACAATATTCACATCGTGGTTGAGTTGGTAGCGTATCTCCTTGGCAGTAAATACAGTGAGATAGAAAATCCTTTGTTTTTCTTTCAAATACGAGTCGGTACGTAGCAGTCACTACTTTTTCTCTTTCCCGTTGATCTTGGCTATCTTTCGTGGTGGTATATTCATGAAAAGAAGTTTTTAGCGTGATAGTCATTGTCTGTTTTCCATTCTTCTCTTTAGAATAGATAAGACAACCATATAGGTAATGATATCCATCTCTTGCTTTCCGATAGTGCTGTGTCTCTAATTTGCTTCGTTTCTCCCAGTATTGTTCTTGTAGTTCCTTACTACATAAAGTGGATAAGACTTCCTCTTGGTCACTACAACACTCAACTTCTACAAAAATATGAAATAGTCTCCGTAATAAAATACTGTCACGTCCCTTTTTTTCTAGTAACATAGAATGAGAAGATGACATTGGTGTTAAATAAGAAGGTGGGATTTTTCTAAGAACATTAACTCCTACAAAAGTAGCGAAAAATAAAACAAAGCAATCAATAGGAATTAAAAACGAAGGAAATAATATGGATATACTAATTAATAGGATCAAACGAATGATAAAGCATCTTTTGGCTACTTCTTTCGTCGAAATATTAGGATGTTTCGATTGCACAAAAGACAATATCGGAATAAAAACAAAAGGAATATAAAAAATCGTTATAAAAAAAATGGAAAGAAATAAATTTTCTAGGACGACATCCCATGGTTCCGTAGTTGCATAAACAGGTTCAGCTATACACAGACACCCTATCAAAACAAGATAAGAAATGATTGCTTTTTTCTTCATATTATCAACCTTACTATTATTATCATTATAAAGCAAAAGGAGAAAAAAGACAATAAAAAAAACCTGCTAAATAGCAAGTCTAGATAATACCAGATGTATATAAGAACACATAGAGAACGAATAGAACAAAAACAACTAAAATAACGATAATAATTAAGTTTAAGTTTTTCTTTCTCTTTGTAGCTAGTTTTGGTGTTACTAAAGCACTTACGACATCTACTCCTACATTCTTTTGAATCACTGGCGCTAACTGAGTAAAGTTTCCATCAATCAAAATAGAAGTATTCTCTCTACGAATATCATTCCCTGCAACTAATAAAGGAGTCTTTTGGGAGAAATCTATCTGTTCATACGTAGATGTTAAGAATAACTTTTTCTTAATACCATATAAAGAAGAACAATAAAGCGTATAATTCTTCTCCATTCCTTTAATGTAAGCAACATTTAATACCGTATCAGCTGCTGCTAAATTCTTCTTCAATTGTTCTATCGTCGCTTTATCCGACTGGTCATTATAAATATCACAGTCAGCAATAATCAAATCATAGAAATCTTGATTAATATAAGCACCCAAATATTGGGCCATCAATTCAAAACGATGTTCTTTATCTCCAATTGGCCATATATGAATATTCGGATTAAATTGCTCTCTAAATCCATTTAAACATTTACTAATATATTGTACTCTATCTTTATCGGCAATAATTAAGATTTTCTTATCTAATGGGATATTTTCAAAAAAGTAATGTTCTGGAAGTTCACTCGCAAAAGCAAATGGAATATTCTCATTATCAGATACTTCAAATAAGGAATGAACCGCTACATTGGTTGGAATTTTTCCAGCAGGGAAAAATTCATTTGGATTTTGAATAATATCTAGATATTCAGCCCCTATACTGTTATCATAATTGAATAACATCACACTATCATTGGCATGCATAATATTTTCTCTGACTGTTAGAAATCCACCCATACTATCATCAGTTTCTTTGGCTTGATATTTTTTCTTAATCGTATCTTCATAATTTGCCCAAATCTCACCAACACCACTAACAATCATTCGATAATAAGCAATCTTTTCATCTTTAGGAGCATCCGTTAAATATTTTCTTCCCGCAATAGATACAATTTTCATTTCTGGAATAAAATTCATGACATGATATTTTAAATTTTTAATCCACATATCCGATACTTGCATATCTGCTACACTGTTATCTCCTAAAAAGATATGCACATAGATGTTCTTAACTCCACTTTTTACACAGATTTCGGCATATCTTTTTAGTTGTTCGAACATTCTTTCTTCCGTTCGTTCTCCTATACTCAAAAGGATATGCACTTTTGACTCATGTTGTAAAGCATGACGAATGGATTCTACAATAGCAGGATTACTATCAAATTGATTCGACATAATCTTTTCCTGGACAATACTCGATTTTTTATTAGGTTTTCCTATAGAACTAAATGCCAAATAACCAGCTTTAAAACTAGATAATTGTCCCTTGTTTAATCCTACCTCTGTTCCACTCGCAAAGACGGAACCAAAAGGATAATAATTGGAAAGTTTCGCTAAAGATGGCATAAGGGTAGCTGAATAAACATTGAACGACTTTGGTACCTCCATACCAAAACCATTTAAAAATAGTAAAATTGACTTCCTTCCGTTCATACCACACTCTCCATTCTATTATTAAAAATATTATATCAAATTTTTAGTAAAATTTGGTAAAAAAGAAAGAAAATCCTCCATTTTCTTTCACATCTTGTCAACTATCTCCTTTTTCATCTATTTTTATTATAGTTTTTCCTATTTTTTTAAAAATATACGAAGGCATTAAGAAGACTCTGGTAAGCTCCATAAAATTCCCTTTTTCATAATGTAGTCTGTATTTTCATAGATTAATTTTCCCATCTCGTATACTTGATAATTGTTTACGGGATGTTTTAGATGAATATAAAATTGATTTTGGTAATAGTAAATGTGATCAGATAGTTCTATCCAATCTAAAATATCCTCTACCTGATAGAGAAAGGTAACTTCCTCTTTTAGTATTCTCATCTCTACTTGTCGGAACGTAGGATAATAATCCATATCTTCTGGTTCTAATTGCAGAACCATTCCCTCTTCTTCATCGATGTATACATGGATACTATAGAATCCCTCTATTGGAAGATGATAATATTCTTCTAATTTTAATAGTAATGTCCGAAAATATGCTTCGATATCTTCCATATTGTTAAAATCAAAATTTTCAATTTCTCCCTTTTTTAAGTAAAGTACAAGACTCTCTTGATCCACTTCTATTTTCACACAACCACCTATGATAGTCTATGAAAAAAAAGATAGAAAGCAACTACATAGTTCTTTCTATCTTTTGATAAATTTCACTCTTTCCTAACTTTGTCACATTAGAAAACATAATAAAATCATCCCCTACTACCACATCAAAATCTTCTAAGATAGTACTTCTCTGCTTTTGATGTAAAGTAATCCCTACTTTATCCGTTTTCGTAGCGACAATCGTCACCGGAATTTTATAATGCTTTAAAAAATTATACATCATCAAATCATCGCCGGTAGGCTTATGACGAAAATCAATTAGTAAAAAAACTTGTTTTAGATTCGGTCTATTTTGAAGATAGTCCTCCATCATTAGCCCAAACTTCTTCTGTTTTTTCTTACTAAGAGCTGCGAATCCATACCCTGGAGCATCCACAAGATAAAATTGATCATTTACTAAATAAAAATTAATGGTCTGCGTTTTTCCTGGAGTAGCGGAAGTACGAGCATAATTCTTACGATTAATCAAGGTATTGATAAAACTACTCTTCCCTACATTTGACCTACCCACTAATAGATACTCTGGTTTCTCATCCGTTGGATATTGACTCCGTCGAACCGCGCTTACCACTAAATTAACGCCGGTAATTTTCAAGGTATTTCACTCCTTTAAAAGACTTGCTTATTATAACATGTTCTATATTCTTTGTCAAAATGATGCTTTAACGAGTTTTCCGCAAACGACTTTCTACCATCCAAAAGATTAAAAGGAGATAACTAAAGAATGCTAATAAATTACCTACAAAAATCATTGGATACGTATTTCCTAATACCAAAAGGCTATGATTTTGAACTACTCCTGTAATATAGAGTTGAAAGATGGCATTAATGAGCAATATTGAAAAGAGTACTAACACCCATTTCTTTTGCTTTTCTTTCGTATTTTTAGAGGAAAGAAATAGAAACAACACACTAAATACCAATAACATATTCCAGTAATATACATAGGGATTTTGATAAAAATTAAGATGAAGAAACGTATCAAAATGACTCCATAGTTCTTGAAAATGTAGGATTCCTAAAGATAGACACACTCCCAATACTGCCATCAATAAAAGATAACGAGATATCTTGGTATGACGATTCATCCAAATTAAGAATGTAAATAGGATAATCGCAATCGTAATTAGGCCAAAGACAGAGTAATTGCCAATTAATTCTCGATAACTTCCCAATGCCTCTTTTAGACTAACATCCATACTATACATGAGCGATAACGTTTCCTGTCATATCCGATGGGATATCTAATCCTAAAAGACTTAACATAGTAGGAGCAATATCCGCTAATTTTCCATCTTCTACTTGAATGCCTTCTTTGGTAACGATAAATGGTACCAAACTAGTAGAGTGACTCGTTACAACATTGTCATTCTCATCTAACATCGTATCACTGTTTCCATGATCAGCAGTAATAATCATGCATCCACCTAAAGACTCTACTTTTTCATATACTTTACCGATACATTCATCTACTACTTCCACAGCTTTGATAGCGGCTTCCATCACACCGGTATGTCCTACCATATCGCCATTCGCATAGTTAATAATTACAACATCAAAATGAGGAAGTTCTTCTAAAATATGTTCTGTTACTTCATAAGCACTCATCTCTGGTTTTAAATCATAAGTAGCTACTTTGGGAGAAGGAATCAATATTTTCTTTTCTCCTTGATAATCAACTTCTTTTCCTCCATCAAAGAAGAACGTAACATGAGCATATTTCTCTGTTTCAGCAATTCTCAATTGCGTAAGTCCTTTTTGTTCTAAATACTCCCCTAAAATATTTTGAGGATTTGGATCATCATAAGCATGTGGTGCCTTCACAGATTCTACTACTGGCAACATCGTAAGTGCTTTTACATGATGAAATCTTTTTACTTCCATCTCATGGAAATCTGGATTCGTAATCGCTGTAAATAATTCTCTTAAGCGATCTTTTCGATAATTAAAGGTCATAAAGGCATCATTTTCCTCTAACATTCCCTGTTCATCGAAGATAGTAGGAACTAAAAACTCATCGGTAATTCCAGCTTGATAACTTTCCTCTAAAAATTGAGAAATAGAGGTATGCTTAGGTCCTACTCCATTGACAATAACATCATATCCTTTCTTAAGACGATCATAATTATTGTCACGATCCATCGTATAATAACGTCCTCCGATGGTCGCAATCGCTCCCCCTGTTTCCTTTAATTTTTCTTCTACTCTAGAAATATAAGAATAGGCACTGTGTGGATCTACATCTCTTCCATCTGTACACAAGTGTAAATAGACACGTTCTACATGATTTTGTTTACACATATCTAAAAGTGCGAGCAAATGGTCGATAGTAGAGTGAACACCACCATCACTAATTAATCCCATAATGTGAAATTTAGAATGGTTCTCTTTGACATGATTCATCAACTCTAGAATCGCTTTATTTTGAAAGAATGTACCCTCCTCAATATCATGGTTAATTAACTCTAATGGTTGGTAGATAATTCTTCCTGCTCCTATATTCATGTGTCCTACTTCACTATTTCCCATCTGTCCACTTGGAAGTCCTACTTTCGTTCCACTCGCTTCTAGTTTAGAAAATCCATATTTTTCTTTTAATCGATCTAAATTAGGAGTATTCGCTTGCGCTACGGCATTACCATGAATTTCTTCACGTTCTCCTACTCCATCCATAATACAAAGTACTAATGGTTTCATATCATCACCCCTATCATTTTATCATATTTTGTATCTTTTTTCTATAATAGATATAAAGGTAACGTAATTTTCACACTAGTTCCCACACCCTCTTTCGAGATATATTCTAATTTTCCATGATGAGCATGAATAATCTCATTGGATAAAGAAACCCCTAATCCTGTACCATACGATTTCGTCGTATAAAACGGTTCAAACATACGAGAAGCAATCTCATTACTAAATCCTTCTCCATTATCTTCCACATATACTTCGATTACTTTACTAGTCAAATGGGTACGTAAAGTAATCTTCATGGCATTAGCTTCAATACTATTTTTAAGAACATTCATCATTACTTGATTCAAGCGATTATAATCCCCATTAATGAAGAGTTCATCATCCAAAATATCTACGACAAAGTGAATCTTTTTCTCTTCCATCACTGGTTTCATCTTTCGACTTACATCCTCTAACAACATATTCATATCCATAATTTCATACTTCATATTAGCCTTATTTACTAATAAGAAATCCTGAAGGAGGACAAGCAAGCGCTCAATCTCGCTTTGTAAAATAGGAATATATTTACGAGCATGTTCTTGATTCTCAACATCGAACATATCCAAATAGGCTTTACAAACAGCCACCGGATTTTTAATTTCATGGGTAATTTTAAAAAGAGAATTTTGAATCTGACGCTCTTGTTGCAATTCTTTAAATTCCAGATGGTTCTTCATTAAAGTTTCTCCGCTAGCAATTAAAAGCGCAAGCAATTTAAATAGTAAAAGGAAACTAAGAATGAAGATAAAAGACGAAAGAAAAAATTGCCAGTTCCAAGAAAAATTCCAAATCCAGTAACTCATACTGTAGGAAATTAAATATAGAATATCAATTCCTTTTTTGGTTTTCATTCCTTTGCTATAGATATACACAGTGAAAAGGAAAACTCCATAGCAAAGAGTATAATACAAAACAGCCGAACCATCCGGTACATAAGAGAAAACAGTAATCGCCGCAAGTAGAAAAGAGATACCATAACGTTCCTTAAAAAGAGCTAAAAAGACAATTCCTCCTAACGAGAAAGAAGTAAAGTCTCCTAAAAAATCATGACCAAAATGAAGTACTAAAAAGGACGATGATAACAGAACAAAATCAAATAGCCTTGTCTTCTCTTCTCTCGTCACATTTTTATTAGCGACGACATAAAGGGTATACAAAAATAATGGATAAGAAAGAAAAATCATATTTACTATCAACATTTCAAAAATATTCATGTTATTAATCACCAATGATAATATATTCTCTTTTTTTGTCGAACCTTGTCGAAAAATGTAAAAAAAAAGTGATTTCTCACTTTAATTCATCAATATATTTTGTAATTTGTTTCGCATCCGTTCCCAAAATAATCTTTAATTGATTGTCAATTTCCACAATTCCTTGGGCTCCCATTTTTTGAATACCCTCTTTATTTGCTTTTGAAACATCTTTTAAATTGACAATAAAACGGGATTTATTCGATTCAAAACTTTCAATATTATCTTTTCCACCTAATAATTCCACCAGTTTATTTGCCTCATACTTAAAATCTCTCTTCTTAGATTTTACAATGGCAAATGCAATTATTATTAATATTACTATTAGAATGATATATTTAATCATATAAGATTCCACTCTCATCACCAATACCATTATACTATAAAATACAGAAAAAGAAAATACTAATTCCAATACCAGAATTTCGACAAAAATACGTTTATTTTCATTGTATAATGGGAATAATTAGTGTAAGATAATGGGAAGGTGGTTTTATGGACATCAAAAAAAGACTTCATATGGATTTATCGATTGTCATACCGGTAGTAATTTTTGCTATTATCGGAATTACGACAATCTATAGTGCAGAAAGCCTACTACTAGAAACGAATCATTATGCTTTGAAACAGACTATTTGGTACATCGTTGGTTTTTTAGCTGTTATTGGGATTATGGTAGTAGGAAATAAAATAATTCTACGATATACTTGGTACTTATATGGATTTTTCAATTTGCTATTACTACTATTACTATTTTTTGGAGAACCGATTAATAATGCACGATGTTGGTTTGAAATCCCTGGTATTGGTGTATTTCAACCGAGTGAGTTTATGAAGATTATTCTCATTTTAACATTAAGTCGGATGATTCGTCATTTTCAAAAGAAGTATGAATCTCCTACAATCTTACAAGAGTTTATCTTCTTAATACAGGTGCTTGCTGTCGTTTCATTACCATCCATTCTCACCTTCTTACAACCAGATACAGGTGTTGTGCTCATTTACTTATTAATTACCTTTATTATGTTATTTATTGCTGGCATACGTTATCGTTGGTTTATTATGTTATTTACTTTTTGTGGATTATCCTTATTGATGGTTTTAGGTCTTTATTTCTTCAATCAAGATTTATTTATTCAAGTATTTGGTACTAGTTTCTTTTTGCGAGTCGATCGATTACTCGACTGGTCTAATAAAAGTGGTTATCAACTGCAAAAAGGAATGACGGCCATCGGTGCGGGAGGAATGACTGGTTATGGATATAATGCGACTCCCCTCTATTTTCCAGAACCACAAACCGATTTTATCTTTGCTGTCTTTTCTTCTAATTTTGGTTTTGTTGGATCCCTTGCGCTTTTTATTCTCTTACTATACTTTGATATGCGTCTCATTCTGTTAGCTGTCGAAAGTAAATCTTTAGAATCGAAATATGTCATTGGAGGAATTGTTGCCATGTTAATCTATCAACAATTTCAAAATATCGGTATGACCTTTGGCGTACTTCCTATCACGGGAATTACCCTACCTTTTATTAGTTATGGTGGTTCTAGTCTATTAAGTTATATGTTAATGTTAGGGATTCTACTCAATATCTCAAATGATAATAAAAAACATATTTTCTATTAAAAAGAAGTCAATCTTCTTTTTCTTTGCCCAAAAAAGAGAAAAGTCTATTTCTTTTCTCCTTTTAATAAATCAAATACTTTCCGAACTTTCAAATCGTACTGAATAACATCCTCACCAAAATTCTTAAAGAACTCTTCCTTTGTCATGTTATATTTCTCACACATCTTTGAAACTTCTTCGTCTACTTCTTTTTCCGTTACCTCAATTTTTTCTTTTTTCATAATCGCTTCAATCATTAAACGATAAGTAACTCTTTTTCTTGCTTGTTCTTGATATTCTTCTCTAAGTTTCTCTTCTGTTAATCCCGTAAATTGATAGAATTGTTCTAAGGTAATACCTTGCATTTGAACATTTTGAGCATATTCATCAATCATACGAGAAGTCTCTTCATGAATCATAACCTCTGGAATATCTACTTTCATTGTGGAAGCAGCTTCCTCTAATAGAGCATTAAGCCATTCATCTTCGGCTTGTTTTTCTTTTTGAACTTCAATATTTTCTTTTACTTGTTTTTCTAATGATTCTTTTGAATTGATTCCTTCCATTCCTAAATCATTAAAGAAATCTTCATCTAGTTCTGGAATCTTAACTTCTTTTACTTCTTGAACTTTTACTTTAAAGACTACTGGTTGTCCTTTTAATTCTTCTGCATGATATTCTTCTGGGAATGTCACATGAAGTTCTTTTTCATCACCAGCCTTTAAACCAATTAATTGCTCTTCAAAACCAGGAATAAAGGTATTGCTTCCAATTTCTAGAGAGTAATTCTCTCCTTTACCTCCATCGAATGCTACACCATCTTTGAATCCTTCAAAATCGATAACAGCAACGTCTCCGTTTTCAATCTTACCATCTTTGACGATGTTTTCTTTGTAGTGCTCTCTCATGTGTTCAATCGCATGGTCTACTTCTTCTTTGGTAACCTTCACTTTTTCCTTTTTTGCTTTTAATCCCGTATACTTACCAAGAGTAACTTCTGGTTTTAAAGTAAGAGTAAATTCAAAAGTAATTCCTTGTTCACCAATATCGGTAACATCAACAACTGGTTGTGTAACAATCTCTAAATTCGTATTTTCCTCTATTAATTTATCGTAAGCAACCTCAATCGCACTATTTGATGCTTCATAATAAAGAGATTCCATTCCATAGTGTTTTACATAGATATCTTTTGGAGCCTTTCCAGGACGGAATCCTGCAATTTTAGCTTTTTTATTTGCTTTCTTGAAAGCATCATCTACTAATTTATCCCATTCTGTTCCTGCAATGGTAATAGAAATTTTCTTTTCATTCGTCTTCTCTACTGGAGTTTCTTTCTTCGTTTCTTTCTTTGTCGTCTTCTTTGTTGTTTTTGGTTCTTCTGTCGTTGTTTCTTCTTTTTTCTTCATACTGTCCCTCTTTCTACATATTTAATAGTATATAATAAATCTTCTTTTTAAGCAAGTATTTCACCTTAGAGATTGTAACTTTTCCAACATATTTTCACTATTTGTAATATAACTTCCCACCACTAAGATATCCGCCTTAGCAACATATTCTTTGGTATCTAAATTAATCCCCCCATCTACCTCAATAACATAGTGATACCCATGCTCTTGTCTAAGACGATAAACTTCCTCTATTTTAGGAATCATCTCCTTCATAAAGGTCTGTCCCCCTAAGCCGGGTTCTACTGTCATAATCAAAACTTGATCTACTTCTGCAAGGTAAGGCATAATCGCGGAAACTGGAGTCTTAGGATTCACGGTAATCCCGGCTTTGATACCGAGTTGATGAATATAACGAATAAAGTAATCTACTTGATTTGTTGCCTCTACATGAAACGTAATGGTTTCCGGTTGATACTTTTGATAGAGATCTACATACCTTTGAATATCTTTGACCATGAGATGAACTTCCCGTTTCGTTTCATAATAATCTAGTAAAGTCATATCAGCGACTTGATTCACAAATTCCCCATCCATGACATCCATATGAATGTAATCTGCTCCTAGATGGTCTACTTCCATCATTTTTTCTTTATTATCCTTAAAATTTAACGACGAAACTGCTATCATTACTGAACCCTCCTATTATTCTATCACGATGAATTCAAAATCTAATCTTCTAGTAATAGTCTACCAAAAAAAAGTCAAAAAGCCTATATCAGATTCACTTTTCTTCGATACATTTACAGTTTTTCTTCTATTCATTTTCATACAAAAAGGATAGAACTATTCTATCCTTTCCACCTAGGGGTATCCCCCATCTTCTCTAAAAACTGTAAATAATTTTCATAGCGAGATGGGAGAATTACTTTCTCTTTCACTTTTCTTTTTACCTCACAGTTTTCTTCTTTTTGATGCATACAATTACGATATTGACACTCTTCTTGATATTTTTGGAATTCTATAAATCCATCTCGAATATCTTCTTTCGTATAGCCGATAAAATCAAGAGAACTAAAACCTGGCGTATCCGCTACTAATCCTCCTAGAATTGGAAGTAATTCGACATGTCTAGTCGTATGTTTTCCTCTTCCTAACGCCTTAGATACTTCGCCAGTTTCTAACTGTAACGTCTCATCTAAGCGATTGAGTAGAGTACTTTTTCCAGCTCCACTTTGTCCAGCAAAAACGGTAATTTGGCCAGCAAAAATATCTTTTAGATGAGCATCAGTATTCACGTATACTTCATAACCAATCGAACGATAATATTCTATATAAGAAGCTATTTCCTGCTTTAGTTCTTCCCCTACTAAGTCTAATTTCGTAAAACAAATGATAGGTTTGATATGATTGTGTTCAATCGTCACGAGTAATTTATCTAATAGATAGGAAGAAAATTCCGGTATTTCCACACTATTCACAATAAGTGCTTGGGTAACATTGGCAATACAAGGACGGATTAATTCATTCGTTCGAGGTTCAATTTCTAAAAGATATCGATTGTCATAATCGATATCTACTAAATCTCCCACAAGAGGAGTAATTCCCATTTTACGAAATTTCCCTCGCGGTTTACAAATCACTATTTCTCCATCTACCTGTACAAAGTAGTCATTACTTAACTGTTTAATAATCTTTCCTTGTTTATTCATTATTCTCACTACTATTACTATCAGGTTCTTCATTAGAAGAAGAATTACTGTTGGTATTGGAATTGGTATTGGTATCAGGAGTTTGCTTTAAAGGCGCCGCTAAAGTAATCGTTAACGTCACACCCTGTTTTACTTCTCCACCGGCTGGTCTACCCTGTTTTAATACAGTACCTTCTTTATAGACATCTGTCTGGCTTTCTTTGAAATCACAAATAACTCCATTATCATCACAGAATTGTTGAATCTTTTCTTTTGTCCATGTACCATCTAAGAAGTCAGGATATACCATAATCAAAGTCGCATAGGTAAGTTCAATTACGCCACCCTTTTTCAAACGAGTATTTGGTTCTTTACTTTGACCAATAATCATTCCTTCAAAAGCATCTTTATATTCATCTTCGGTCGTTGATACTTTTTTAGCGGTTGTGACTACCTTAATTCCTTCTTCCTCTAACTCCAATTTGACAACTTCTACATTCTGTCCTGAATAATCATCTAATAAAACACCTGTTAATCCAGAAGAAATGATAACGGTAACAGTGGTTCCTTTCTTTACTTTGTCATTGACATCTCGACCACTATACCCAATGACGTTTCCTTCTGCAATATCATCACTTGGTTCTTCCTCAAACGTTACGCTAAGTCCTAGACTTTCTAGTTTCTCCTCTACTACTTCTTGACTCTTACCAGCAATCGATGGAAGTTCAACGGAATCATTTTGACTACTAGTTAATAAGAGATAAGCAAGAACAATGACAACGACTAAGGTTACCACACAGGTTAGGACTGCTAAAATAGCCGCTATTTTTAGTCCCTTTCCTTCTTTTTTCTTTTTCTTTGGCTTTTTCATATCCTCTTCTTCTTCATCCTCATCTTCATCTTCATCAACGATATCTTCGTTTCTTTCTTCTCGCGTTTCTTTCTTATCTAAATGCTTATCAATTGGCGGCATCACTTTCGTTTCTTCTAAGTCGTTTTCGGAATATTTATATACCAATTTTTTCTCATCTTTTCGTTCTTCACTTAAAGCCGTCTTTAAATCTTCATACATCTCTGTTGCAGAGTCATAACGATTCTTTGGATTTTTTGCACAAGCTCTTAAAACGATATTTTCAATACTCTGTGGAATAATCTTGTTTTGAGCACATAAACTTGGAATTTTTTCTTTCATCTGTTTAATAGCAATTTCAACAGCATTATCTCCTTTAAAAGGAAGTTTCCCCGTTAAGCACTCATACATTAAAATTCCTAATGAGTAAATATCACTTTTAACCGTTGCTCCGGAACCATTGGCTTGTTCTGGTGGAAGATAGTGAACAGAACCCATCACCGAATTGGTCTGTGTCAATTCCGCACTATTGAGGGCGATAGCAATTCCAAAGTCTGTAATTTTTACTCTACCATCCTCTAAAATTAATACATTTTGTGGTTTGATATCTCTATGGATGATGTAACTATCATGGGCACAGGCAATCGCACTTGTCAACTGTAACATGATATCTACCGTTTCGGATAGAGATAAACCTCCTCTTTTTTTGATGAGACTCTTCAATGTTTTGCCATCGATATATTCCATGACAATGAAATAATTTCCATTATCTTCTCCCACATCATACATTTCTACAATGTTAGGATGGTTTAAAGAACTAGCTGCTTTCGCTTCTCTTTGAAATCTTTTTACAAACTTTTCATCACTTGCTAAATCACCACGTAGAACTTTCACTGCTACTTCTCTATCCAATATAGTGTCATAAGCAAGATATACGTTGGCCATTCCACCTTCACCAATGGTTCGAATAATTTGATATCTCCCATCGATTTTCTGACCTTTTACAATCATAAATTATCCTCCTTCGTTAAGTAGGCAACCGAGATATTATCATTTCCTCCTCGGTTATTACACTTAAATATCAACTTTTGAAGTTTTTGATTAATTGTTCCTTCTCCCCCTAACACTTTCATAATCTGTGTATCATCTAACATATTCGTAAGTCCATCACTACATAACATAATTCCTTGTACCCCTAATTCCACATTGAAAATGTCCATTTCAACATTCGTATTTGCCCCTAAAGCTTTCATAAGGACATTCTTGCGCGGATGGTCTTTTGCTTCTTCCGCTGTCAGTTCTCCACTACGGACGAGAAGATTGACCAAAGTATGGTCTACTGTTATCTTGTGTAATTTATCATTTTTTACAACATAACCGGAAGAATCTCCGATATTTCCAAATAGTAAGAAAGATGGTGTTAAGATAGCGAGAACAACGGTTGTTCCCATACCCTCACTCTCTGGATGATTACCAACATATTTAAATATTTCTACATTGGCTTCACTGACTGTACTTTGCATCCAGTTAATCGCATCCTCTTTATTTCCTACGCTACTAATAGAACGAAATCTCTTCCCAATATGAGTAACCGCAATACTAGAAGCAACCTCTCCATCTTTGTGTCCTCCCATACCATCGGCAACACACATCAAAATTTCACCAGCTGCATTCTCGACGATAATGACACTATCTTCATTTCGTTCTCTTACCATTCCTGGGTCAGTTAAATATCCATACTTCATTATGATTCCTCCTCGTAATTCGCTCTCAGTTGTCCACAGGCAGCACTTACTTTGCTACCGAATTCTCTCCTAATTGTTACACTGATATTGTTTTTCTTAAGTTCATCATAGAAATTCAAAATAGTAGTTGGATCACTCTTCTTATACTCTATATGACTGGTTTCATTATAAGGAATCAAATTGACGTAACAATTCATTCCCTTTAGTAATTGACTTAATTCTTTCGCATGCTCCCTAGAATCATTTACTCCTTTTAATAAGATATATTCAAAAGTAACTCTACGATTCGTTTTCTGATAATAATAACGAATCGCATCCATCAATTCTTCAATGGGATAGGCTTTATTGATTGCCATTAAACTACTTCTAATTTCATTGTTCGGAGCATGTAGAGAAATCGCTAAATTCACTTGTTTTTCATAAAGAGCAAATTCACGAATCTTTGGTACAATACCACTAGTCGATACGGTAATATGTCTACTACCAATATCAATTCCTTTCGGAGTATTGATGATATCGATTAGGGAAATGACCTCCTCATAATTATCAAACGGTTCTCCAATTCCCATCAATACCACATGAGAAATTCGAATCTTCGCATCCTCTTCTACCGCTAAGATTTGTCTTACCATCTCACTTGCGTCTAAATTTCTAACCTTTTTGAGACGTCCACTCTCACAAAAGCGACATCCCATATTACATCCCACTTGAGTGGAAATACAAAGACTGTTTCCATAATCATGATTCATCAGTACTGCCTCAATACGGTTGTTATCTTCTAATTCAAATAGATATTTCGAAACATCCGTATCTACCTTCTTGGTAAGCAGTTTTAAAGGTGTCATGGAAAAATCGCGAGTAAGTTTCTCGATATTCTCTTTGCCAACATTACTCATACTAGCAAAGTCTTTTACTCTCTTCTTATAGAGCCATTCAAATACTTGGGTAGCCTTGAACTTTCCCTGATTTTGATTTAAAAAATATTGTTCTAATTCTGCTTGGGTTACTCCATATATATTTTTCATACCTACACCTAATAGATATTATATCAAAAAGTCGACAAAAAAGGAAATTTTATTGAATCTTTATGTAAAAAACAAGTATCTTGACATCTCTAGACACACAAAAAGAGATAGATTTCTATCTATCTCCCTATCTATCTACTATTCTCCTGTCTTTTCAGCGGTATGAGATAGTTCTTCATAATAGTTGAAATTTCGAATACTATAGTCTTTCGTTGACTCTAACAACTGACTAGCTTTTTCGGGATTAACAACCTTTAACATGCTAAATCTAGTCTGGCTATTTAAGAATTCTTCATATAAGTCAAAATCTACTTTCTTACTATCTAACGTAAATCCTTTTTCTGGGTGATTTCTGAATGTTAAGAAGAATCCACTAGCGGTCGCTAATTTCTCCATCTCAATACTATTTTCCATACCACCTTTAATACCATGAGAAATACATGGTGTATAGGCAATAATGATTGCTGGTCCATCATATTCATTCGCTTCTTGGAAAGCCTTAATTACTTGTTGTGGATTTGCTCCTAATGATACTTGAGCCACATAAGCATGTGGATAACTCATAGCAATACGCGCTAAATCCTTTTGATTACTATTCTTACCAGAGGCAGCAAAAGAGGCAATCGCTCCTTTTGGACTAGCTTTCGAAGACTGACCTCCTGTATTAGAGTATACTTGGCTATCCAATACTAAAATTTTAATGTTGTCATTGGAAGCAAGAACATGATCAATACCGCTAAATCCAATATCATAAGCCCATCCATCTCCTCCAATACACCAGATATTTCGATAGACTAAATAATCTTTTAGTTCCTTTAACTCTTCTGGAATATTGTCTGTCAAATGATCATAGACATTCTTTGTCACTTCATAAGAATTTGGATTATCTAACCACTCTTGGAATAAATGAGCATTTTCATTATCCATATTTTGTTCCATGACGGAACCAATCCGAGCACGAATCGTATCGTTAGCAATTAACATACCATATCCATATTCGGCATTATCCTCAAACAAACTACTTGCCCAAGGAATTGTGTAAGGCATGGAAGGAGCACTAGCACCATAAATAGAAGAACATCCAGTTGCATTACTAATGATTAAATGGTCTCCAAATAACTGCGTTAACAACTTAATATAAGCAGTCTCTCCACATCCTGCACAGGCTCCACTGAAAGCAAATTTTGGTTCTCTAAACTGACTACCTTTTACGGTGTAAGGATTGACTACTCCTTTATCGTGAATATTTTTCTGTAGGTAATCAAAGACTTCTTGTTCTTTTTTATCCAAGCGATCTAAAACGATTGCTTTTTCTCCCTTTAAGCCAGGACATACTTTCGCACATAATCCACATCCAGTACAATCTGCTACAGACGCACTAACGATGTAGTAGTAATTTTCCATACCGATTGCTTTCGTAGCTCTTTGCTGGATATATTCTGGAGCTTGATCATACTCTTCTTGACTAAGTAAGAATGGTCTAATAACGCCATGTGGACAAACAATAGAACATTGATTACAGTTGATACAGTTTAGATTAATCCAATCTGGTGTATACTCACTGATATAACGCTTTTCCATACTACTAGTACCACATTCAAAGCGACCATCCGCACGATTGACAAAGTCAGATGTTTTTAAAGTATCTCCCTTACGATAATGCATCGTCTCCACTAAAGAATTGTATGTTTCTTCGCTTGCGTTAGTCACGACAGGAATTTCTAATGGATGGATATATTCTTTCACATCCCGAATCGCTTTTTGGTTCGCCTCTACTACTTCTGTTCCCTTTTTAGCGAACTTAGAAGCAATCATATCTTCCATATACCCTAAAGCCGCTTCATAAGAAAGAACATCGGTAAGTGAGAAGATAGCACTTTCCATAATCATACTAATTTTATTTTTAAGTCCTACTTTCTCTGCCAAAGCATTCGCATCGATGACATAAACTTTTGCATGCGCATCATTGATTTTCTTCTTCAAAGAATCTTTCATCAAAGAAAGTAACTCTTGAGGAGAACGACTACTATTAATTAAGACCGTAGCATTTGGTTTTAATTTTGGTACTAAATCATATAGTTTGAGATATCCATCTTTCGTAACAACTAGCATACTTGGTTCTTCCACATAGTAAGTAGAACGAATTTTAGAATCACTAAACCGTAGATGACTAGCTGTAACACCACCACTCTTCTTAGAATCATATTGGAAATATCCTTGTACATATTCTTTCGTGTTATCCCCAATAATTTTAATCATGGATTTCGAAGCACTCACCATCCCATCACTACCATACCCATAGAATAACCATTCATGAGCAGAGGTAGTATGAATTGGAATCGGTTTTAAACTTAAATTGGTGACATCATCTTCAATACCAATCGTAAAATTATGTCTTGGTTCTTTTAACATTTCAAAGACAGCATTAATTTGATCAGGAGTCGTATTTTTACTAGAAAGACCATATCTTCCTCCTACGACTTTCACACCTTTCTTTGATAAGATAGAAGAAACATCCAAATAAAGTGGTTCCCCATGACTTCCTGGTTCTTTTGTTCGATCCAAAACGGCTACTGCTTCCACTGTTTTAGGAATCGCTTTTAAGAAATATTTCGCACTAAATGGACGATAAAGATGGACTTCGACAAGACCAATTCCTTCTTGCGTATCTACTACTTCTTTAATAGTCTCACAAACAGAACCCATCGCTACGATAATTCTCTTTGCTTGTGGGTCTCCATAATAATTGAATGGTAAATAGTGAGTAGATGCCTTTTCATTAATTTTTTCCATATAAGATAATACGATATCTGGTAATTCTTGATAGTATTTATTTTTGGCTTCAGTTGCTTGGAAATAGACATCATCATTTTCAGCGGTTCCATAGATACTAGGATGTAATGGATTTAAAGCACGGGCACGAAAACGCGCTAACGCCTCTTTATCGATTAAATCCGCATAATCGGCTGCTTGTAATACCTCTATCTTTTGAATTTCATGACTAGTTCTAAAACCATCAAAGAAGTGCATGAAAGGAATACTTCCTTTAATTGCTGATAAATGCGCTACTGCACTCATATAGGCAGCATCTTGTACAGAAGAAGACGCTAACATAGCAAATCCTGTCGCACGACAAGCATAAATATCTTGATGATCGCCAAAGATAGATAAAGCATGTGTCGATAACGAACGTGCTGCCACATGCATAACCATAGGAAGCATTTCTCCTGCGATTTTATACATATTTGGAATCATAAGTAGTAATCCTTGACTAGCGGTAAAAGTTGTCGTTAAACATCCTGCTCTTAAAGAGCCATGAACAAATCCCGCTGCTCCTGCTTCACTTTGCATCTCCACTACTTTAACCGCATCTCCAAAAAGATTAATCCGGTCTTTACTCCACTCATCTAAGTGTTCTGCCATTGGACTTGATGGCGTTATTGGATAGATTCCTGCTACTTCGGTAAACATGTAAGAAGTATAACTACAGGCTTCATTTCC
Organism: uncultured Bacilli bacterium; assembly: GCA_947629315.1. Classification (GTDB taxonomy): domain Bacteria; phylum Bacillota_I; class Bacilli_A; order RF39; family UBA660; genus UBA5578. The sequence goes on along the minus strand of CANRDB010000002.1, from coordinate 8,962 downwards.
ATCTACTGTTATTGTTTTTTTCATAATCCTCACCCAATCTTTTAGATGCACATCTCTGTGCACTCCTTGTATTCTATTTCATTATATCACAAATTCTTAAAATTAAAAACGAATGTGCATCCATTCGTTTCATTTTTATAGAATGATATCTTTTCCATTCGTCTTATCAAGATTTTACTCTCTTTATTTTTGGGGATTCTTGAGAAGAGGATGGTTGGGTATCCGTATTCCAAGAGAGAATTCCTCTCATTTTCCGTTCGATTTCTTCCGTAGATTCGCCTAATTTTTTATGGACGTTTTCGTAGACCGTCAGAAAAGTCTCCCAAGACAATTTCTTTGTCTCATCACGATATTTCTTGTATTCTTCTTCCCTCGCAAAAAGGATTTTCTCTATTCTTTGTTGCTCTCGTTGCATCAATTCTTCATCATAGTTAGAAAAGTGAGAAACTAGTTCTTGCTGAGGAATCATAAATCCGTGAAAGAAAGCAAATGCCTCTTCCCAGTTCTGCTCTTCACTATCTAACGCATCAGCAGTGACATCCAGAGCATATTCTCCATATACTTGATATTTAGAATCGTCCACTCTAACGAAATTAAAAGCATGGCCAACATCATCCCCTTGCTTTTTCCAAATACCCATTACCTCATTAGGAATTTTCTCTTGCCGAAGGACATGATTCAATATTTTCGCATAGCCAATGCATACGATATGATGGGTATAGAAAATTTTATGAAGAAAACGAGAATTCCACTCATTATCATGATCTTCCTGGTAAGGATACTGACGACAAAGTTCATAGGCCACTAAAATCTTTTCTAGAGGCGAATCGAACTCTCGCAATAGTTGTTCAAAATATCGAAGTTCCTTGCGCATCTTTAAGAACTCTTCCACCGTTGCAGCATCACGGACATCTCCCCTTTGCTCCTCACTATATAGAATTTTGATTTCATATTTTTCTTGATAAGGAAGAAAGAGAGGTAATTCTTCATAATCTTGATTGGATAATTCTAATTCAATAGAAGATAGAAGACTAGAAAATTCATCTATCTCTCCTAAAAAGGAAAGAATATCCATTAACCGAGAATCGTCGTGAAAATGTAAGATGATGGAGGAATCCGATGTTCGGATGAGTGTCAAAATATGAGGTAAACTAGGTCGTTCATATGCTTCGCCATTCGTTAACGCATCTTGAATGACCATTTTTAAAACTTCTGGTCTTGCAATAATCTCTTGTTGTAAAGATTCATAGACATCTTGATAACAATCTTCCCACCAAGATTCTGAAGTCTCCTTTGAATCAGATAGCAGAAAAAGAGACTCTATCACTCTTTTAAACAATTCTTTTGGCAATAAATTCAAACATTCCAAATAGACATTACTGCCATAATGATTCGTAAAGAAAAAAGGAACCCCCCAATTTCCAAGTACGGCACAATGATAAGAAGATTCTACACCTTGCGCTAAAGACATCAATTTCTTAAAACATTCTTCTAAATCATCTGTCACAATCCACAACAAAAAAGAGGAATTCGGAAGTTGTTCCTTGTTTGGCATATCATAAGAAATTTCGATGTCTTTATAAGAAAAATTTCCAGCTAAACAAAAATGATAATCTTGAATTTCATAGACAATTTTTCGGATATTAGATTGTTCGTCTATCTCTTCTAAATCTTCCTGTTCTAACCGATAGGATAAATACTCTTCTAAAGTTCCCTTTAAGGTTGCTTCCTGTAAAGAAGAATGTTTTAACCAATCTTTTTTCTTTTTAAATGACATTAACGAAAATGTCTTCTGATGGGTCAATAAAAATAATTTTTCTTCTAGAAATCTTTTTCCTTGCATCTTATCACCCAATAGGACGTATCATACCACGAGGGATACTTTCTGTCAATGAAAAAGTAGATGATGTCCATCTACTTCAAATTAAATATCCGCATGAAACGTCCGACTGAGCAATTCTTCTTGTTGCGAACGATTTAGTTGATGAAAACGAACTCCACATTCTGCATATCGAACAATCAATTGATTATATTTCTCAGGAGATTTTTGAGCATTTAATAATTGCTTTTTGGAAACGACATTGATATTTAAATGTTCTCCTCCCGCCTGGAAATAGGTATTCATCAAATCAATGAATTTATCAATTCTCTCTTCTTCTTGGTCTCCTAACGCATTGGGAGAGATTGAAAAATTATTGGTAATGCCATCTTCACAAACTCCTTGATAAGGAATCTTTGCTACACTAAGAAGAGAATTTTTCGCTCCTGTACTATCCATCCCATCACTAGGACTTGCTCCTGGAGCAAATGGCGTATTTGCTTCTCTTCCATCTGGAGTCGCATCGGTTTGTTCCCCATAATAGACATGATCAGCCACCGTCTGTAAAGAGATACGTGCTTGCGCATTCCGGTAAAGATGTTTTTCAGAAAGGATACGATAGAAAATCTTAATGATATCCGTAGCAATTTTATCTGCTCGCTCATCTTGATTACCGTATTTTGGAAAGTCTTGTTCCGTCTTATAAGACATGACAAAGCCCTCTTCGTTTCGCTCTAAAGTTAATCCTCCATAACGAATAGCGGATAAAGAATCCACTACCGTAGAAAGACCGGTTATACCAAATGACATTTTTCGCTCGACAATCGTATTTAAAAATGCCATCACAGAGGATTCATAACCATATCGATCTTGCATGTAGTGCACAATCGTCAAAGCATCTACATAAACATCTATTAACTTTTGAACGGTCTTAATAAAGTTTTTAACCACTACTTGATAATCTAAAGTATTTCCTGAAAGAGGTTCTAATCCCTCAACCATCATCTCTTTCGTAATCTCATCTTTTCCCCCATTAATCGCATAAAGCAACAATTTAGGAAGATTACAAGTAGCTCCATAATAGATTATTTGTGACCCCAATTTTACAGGAGACGCTGAACCCGTAATGGCATAATCTCGTCCATAAATTGGTCGAATCAAGTCATCATTAACAAATTGAATGACATGAGTATCTATCGCTAATTTGGATGCATATTTTTGAAAAGGTTCTGGTAACTTGGAAGACCATAGGATAGTAAAGTTTGGTTCTGGAGAAGAACCTAAATTTTCAAGGGTATGTAAAAAGCGAAAAGATGTTTTCGTAACAAAGGAATGTTCTTCATCACACATACCGGCAATGGACTCTGTAACCCAAGTAGGTTCTCCAATCAAATTCTCACGGTAATCATTTTTCCGTAAATGTCTCACTAAACGTAACTTAATAATCAACTGATCAACTAGCTCCTGTGCTCCCTCTTCTGTTAAGGTACCATTCGCTAAATCTCTCTCTATATAAATATCTAAGAAGGTTGCTGTTCTTCCAAAAGAATTAAAGACTCCATTATTCTGTTTAATCGTCGCTAAATAGGCAAAATACACCCACTGAAATGCTTCTTTCGCATTGCTGGCAGGTCTACCAATATCGATATCATAGCGCGATGCCATCCATTTGATATCTTCTAGTGCCTTAATTTGTTCCTCTACTTCTTCTCTCGTTCTTACCATCGCAAAATTCATTGGAGTAATTAGTTTTTCTAAATCTCTTTTCTTTCTACGAATGAGGTAATCCACTCCATAGAGCGCTAAACGTCGATAATCTCCCAAAACTTTTCCTCGCCCATAGGTCTCTGGTAAAGTACTTAACACTTTCGCATCCCGGTACTTTAAAATTTCCTTTGAATAAGTATCCATAATACCTTCTTGATAAGTCTTATGATACTCTGTAAATTTATCCTCTATATCACGATTTAAGGAATATCCATAAGAGTTCAATGCCTCTTTCACGACATCCATTCCTCCTAAGGGATTCATGATTCGCTTTAAAGGTTCATCAGTTTGTAAACCAACAATCACTTCATTTTTTTTATCGATATATCCAGCATCGAAATTGTCGATTCCAGCAATCGCTAACGTTTCAACATCCAATACTTTCGTAATGGTTTCTTTCTCTAATAATTTTTGACAACGACTCCAAACTTTAGACGTCTTCTTAGAACTTTTGACTAAGAACTTTTCACCTTCACGATACTCTTTATAATTATGGACAATAAAATCTTCTATATCAATTCTTTTTTTCCAGGTTTCTCCTAGAAACCCATTCCATTCGTTCATTGTATCACCTCTAGGCTAGTATGTCACATTCATTATAGCATGTTTTCCATAAAAAGGAAAATAGATATCTAGTCTTTGTTTACTTTCTGTAAAAATTCCTCTTCATTCCAAATCTCAATATGAAGTTCTTGTGCTTTCTCATATTTACTTCCTGGATTTTCTCCAACAATCACGACATTAGTCTTGCCAGTGACACTACTCGTTACTTTTCCGCCACGAAGTTCAATCATTTCTTTCGCTTCTTCTCTTGGCAATGATAACGTTCCTGTCAAAACAAAAGTTTTATCTTGAAATTCTTCTTGAAGGTCTCTTTGCTTTCCAATATATTGGAAATTTACCCCATATTCTCTTAATTTTTCAATGCATTCTCGATTCTTTTCAGAAGCAAAATAATCTACAATAGATTCTGCGATAATCTCTCCAATATCTGGTACAGACTGTAAATCTTCTAACGTTGCTTCCATAATATGATCCATCGTTTGATAATAGGCCGCTAAAATGTCTGCTGTCTTCTTTCCCACATGACGAATTCCTAAACCAAACAATAATTTCTCTAGAGAATTTTGCTTACTTTGTTCTACGGCATCCATCAAATTATGAATACTTTTCTCACCAAAGCCCTCTAATTGTTGTAAAGACTCTTGGTGTTGATGTAATGTATAGTAATCATCGATGGTATGTAAATATCCCATATTGTAGAAATCTTCAATAATACTCTCTCCAAAACCATCCAAATTCATCGCATCTCTACTAGCAAAATGAATTAATCCCTCAATTTTACGGGCATCACAATTCGGATTTAAACAGAAATAGGCCGCCTCTGTTTCTTTACGAACTAATTCCGTCCCACAGATAGGACAGTGACTTGCCATTTGAAAAGGTTGTTCTTCACCTGTTCTTCTTTCTTTTTTGACTTCGACTACTTCTGGAATGACATCGCCTGCCTTATGAATCGCGACAATATCCCCTATCCGAATATCTTTTTCTCTAATGTAATCTTCATTGTGAAGAGTAACACTACTGATAATAGAACCAGCTAAATGAACTGGCGCTAAATCGGCTCTTGGGGTTACCTTTCCTGTTCTTCCCACACAAAACTCAATATTCGTCAATTTCGTTAGTACTTCTTGAGCAGGAAACTTATAGGCAATCGCCCATTTGGGAACCCTAGCCGTAAACCCTAAACGTCTTTGATCTTCCAGAGAATTTACTTTGATAACGACACCATCGATTTCATAAGGAAGTTCTGGACGGTGTTCTTGCCAATAAGAAATATACGAAATCACTTCCTCAATATTTTTCGCATGAATAATATTAGGATTGACAACAAACGTTAAATTCTTCATATATTCAAGGGCATCTATTTGACTAGAAACACCATAGTCATTGGCTCTTGGTAAATGGTATAAAAAGGTATTTAAATTTCTAGAAGCCGCGATTTTAGAATCTAACTGTCTTACAGAACCTGCAGCAGCATTTCTCGGATTAGCAAATTCTTTTTCGCCATTGTTACGTCTCTCTTCATTAAGTGTCTCAAAAGAGGCTTTTGGCATATAGATTTCTCCTCGAACCTCTATATCCAAGTCTTGAGGAAGAGATAAAGGAACTGTCTTAATCGTTTTCACATTATGAGTAATATTTTCTCCAATCGTTCCATCGCCACGAGTTGCTGCCCTCACCAATTTTCCTTTTTCATAGAGCAAAGAAACAGATAATCCATCTATCTTTAATTCACAGACATAGGTAGGATTCTGCACTACTTTTTTAACTTTATTATCAAATTCACGAATTTCTTCTTCATTAAAAATATCGCCTAAACTCATCATTGGTATTTCATGTGTTACTTTAGCAAACTCATCAATGACAACCGAACCAACACGAACAGTTGGAGAATCCTCTCTTACTAGTTCTGGGTGTTCTGTCTCTAACTTGACCAATTCATCATATAAGTCGTCATATTCTTGATCCGTTATACTAGGATTATCTAAAGTATGATATTCATAACTTGCTTTATTAATAGTTTTAATTAATTCATCCATTCTCTTTTCAATCATGTTATCACCAAAGTTATTATACCACTTGGAGAAATCAAAAAAAAGCACTTAAGTGCTTTTCAAAAGGATTATTGTTCCCCTTTGTTTTTAAATTGTAATACAATCGGAGTACCAGTAAAATCAAAAGATTCTCGAATTTTATTCTCCAAATATCGTTCATAAGAGAAATGAATTAATCCCTTACTATTCACTTGAATTTGAAAAGTAGGTGGTTGAACGCTGACTTGAGTACTGAAATAAATCTTTAATCTTTTTCCTTTGTAAGTAGGTGGTAAATTCAAAGAATAAGCATCTGTCAACACACTATTGAGAAGACTAGTCTTAATCTGTTTCGTACTACTTTCATAAGCACGCAATACTTCTGGCATAAGGGTATGAATTCTCTTCTTAGTTTTAGCACTTAAAAAGACGATAGGTGCATATGGCATGAAAGAAAAGTTATTCTCAATATCTTTTTTCCATTTCTTAATCTCCGTATCTTTATTAGCAACAGTATCCCATTTATTGACTACTAACACTACTGCTTTTCCAGCCTCGATAGCATATCCAGCAATATGTTTATCGTGTTCTACAATTCCCTCTTCTGCATTTAAAACAATGAGACAAACATCGGACCGATCAATCGCTTTCATACTTCTTAAAAGACTGTATTTTTCAATTTTCTCATAGACACGTCCTTTTTTTCTCATACCAGCCGTATCAATCACAACATACTCTTCGCCGTGATACGTAAAAACGGTGTCTATAGCATCCCTTGTCGTACCGGCTACTTCACTAACAATTACTCGGTCTTCATTTAAAAGAGCATTCACTAAACTACTCTTACCAACATTTGGTCTTCCAATAATCGAGAATTTAATCATATCTTTGTATTCTTCGACAATTGGGTCAAACTCTCGCACAATTTCCTCTAACAATTCCATCATGCCGATATTGTGTTCGCCACTCACTTGAAAATACTTTTCAAATCCCAATTCATAGAATTCATATTCAGTCTCTTTTATTTTATTACTGTCACATTTGTTGATGGCAACAATTACTTTTTTTTGACTTTTTAAAAGCATATCCCGAACCGCAAAATCATTAGCAGTCAATCCCTCTTTACCATCTACCACAAAAACAATGACATCTGCTTCATCGATTGCTAGATTTGCTTGCATTTTAATTTCATCTTGAAAAGCATTATTTTCGATATCAATTCCACCGGTATCAACTAGGTGAAAACGATAATCCCCGTATTCGACATTGCCATAAATTCTATCTCTAGTAATGCCGGGTGTATCTTCCATAATGGATATTTTCTTTCCTACCAAACGATTAAAAATCGTACTCTTTCCTACATTCGGCCTTCCTAATAAAGCAACAACTGGTTTTTTCATGGGTATCCCCCTTTTCTTGTGCTATTATAACATGTTTTTATGAAATTTCCTAGATATAAAAAAGTTCAAATTTCTTTGAACTCTTTATGTTTCCATTTTTACAGCAGCTCCTCTAGTAGTTACTATCGTATTGCCATCAGCATCTTTTCCATCACTAGGATTATCATAGAATCGGAACTTAATATTGCTTCCTCCAACAGTACATCCCTCTAATTGAAGAAATCCTGTCTCTACATCATAATTGACTACATCACAGCGTACTTTACTACCACTGTAACTAACTACTTTTTCTATATATCCATTCTGTCCCTTTAAACCAACTTTAGCAATTTGTCCATCATCAGCAACGACTACGTCACCACCCATATAACTTGGATCTGACATCGCTCCTGTAATTGCTTGTTCCACTCCATCTGCATAACCTTCTACTGATCTTGCCATAGAAGACTCTCTGGAATTTTGAATAATTCCTAAAATAATTGGAGAGGCTATTAATGCAATAACAGCTAAGATTACAATGACTGCTAACAGTTCAATCAAGGTAAAACCTTGTCGTTTTTTCTCCATAATTCACTACCCTTCTACCTTTTATTATCGTATCACAAATTATAAAACGGGTCAATTTTTTCGAGAAAAAACTTTTTGACTTGACAAAAAAAGTTCAACATCGTTGAACTTTATTCCTCTTCTTTAATAGCTGCACCTTTCGTCGTATCTTCTGCTTCTGGATTATCATTGTATCTAAATGTTACGGAAGTAGTTCCTCCTACTGAGCATCCCTCTAATTTTAAGAATCCAGTTTTTGGATCATAATTTACAGTTGTACATGATACCGTACTTCCACTATAAGATACTTTCTTCTCTACATATCCTGCTTGTCCTTTTTCTCCTACAGTTGCTGTTTGTCCATCTGATGATACTGTTACGTCACCACCCATATAACTTGGATCTGACATAGCTCCTGTAATTGCTTGTTTTACACCATCTGCATAACCTTCTACTGATCTTGCCATAGAAGACTCTCTTGCATTTTGGATAATTCCCAAAATAATTGGAGAAGCTATTAACGCAATAACAGCTAAGATTACGATTACGGCTAACAACTCAATTAATGTAAATCCTTTCTTGTTCATCTTCATTCAACTCACCACCTTACCTTCTTATACGATACCATCATATCATAAATTGAGGACCGGGTCAAATTTTTTTTCGACTAAATTTTATCCATTTCGGCAAAAAAAAGTTCAACATCGTTGAACTTTATTCCTCTTCTTTAATAGCTGCACCTTTCGTCGTATCAGCTGCTTCTGGATTATCATTGTATCTAAATGTTACAGAAGTAGTTCCTCCTACTGAACACCCCTTTAATTCCAAGAATC
>CANRDB010000001.1 GCA_947629315.1 uncultured Bacilli bacterium | reverse complement strand
GAAAAATTTAGAATAAAACAAGATAAAAATTATGTGTCATCAATGGATGAATTATACGAAAAATATTTAGAAGAAAATAAAAAATAGTTTTGACAAAATACTAGCCTCCTACGGGAAAGAAGGAAAGCGGTGCAAAAACTATCTCCAGGGGATATTGTCGTAATAAAACTAAATGTAAAGCATTGGCATGGGGCCCAACCTAATCCTAACGAAAATTTTATAAACATTTCATGATAATGACATTTTAGAAACAATTGACTTTTGGACAATTCATTTATATGATATACTTTATATATAAGAGTTTTCTCATAATAGAGACAATGAAAATGAATCTATTATAAATGTTTAAAAGACAGAAATAGTGAGAAAGGAAGATAACATGATAGATTTACATATGCATACCCATTATTCCGATGGAACGGATAATCTATCTGAACTTTTGCAGAATGCAGAAAATAAAAAACTGGAAATCATTTCCATTACGGATCATGATCAAATTGGTTCCTATCAAGAGTTAGAGAATCATCCTAGTTTGCGGAAACTATTTTCAGGAATGATTATTCCTGGTTCTGAGTTGAAAGCGGTTTATCGAGGCATTGCGATAGAAGTGTTGGCATATGGAATTGACTATAAAAAATTAAGAATTCATCAAATTGACCAAGATGAGGTACAAAATGAGGCATTAAAGGAACTGACTAGGAGAATGGAACAGTTAGGTTTTCGATATAATTTAGAAAACTTATACATTGATAGAACAGACCCTGCTAAACAGTGGGCATCTTATGTTGTAGCTAGTGAGATGCTTCGTCATCCGGAAAATGAGGAATTGGTGAAAAAGTATGGAAATTTTACTGCTACCAGTTTTTTTAGAATGCATGCTAGTAATCCCAAGAGCGTTTTCTATTATGATGAAAGTGTCCATTTTTTATCTTTACCAGAAACGATTGAGCGAATTCATGAAGCAGGGGGATTGGCCTTTTTAGCGCATCCATTTTTGTATCCTTTTGATGATAAGGTAGAAATGATAGAAGAAATTTTAAAAACGACAAAGATAGATGGCATTGAAGCAGAGTATCCTTTATTTTCTTCGGAGGAAAGAGAAACAATTAAGAAGTATGCCCATCAGTATCATAAATATATTTCAGGAGGTTCTGATTATCATGCTAAGACAAAGCCAGATATTGAGATGGGGACAGGTAAAAATCACAATTTAAATATTTCTAAGGATTTGGTGAAAGATTGGATAGAACAAGTACGAACCATATAAATGCTTGCTAATTTTTTGTGGTATCAAGAAAGAGGTGTCTAATGAACAAGAATATGGTACTGATTATAATGATTCTCATGATTATCTTCGTGGTAGGAATAGGAGGATATTGGTTGTTTTTTCAGGATAAAAAAACAGAGAAACCTATCGATAGTACGAACTCGAATATTGAGAATTTAGAAGGTGAGGAAAGTAATCATATGATAGAAAGTATGAAAATAAAAGTGAATAATCAAGTTTTAACTGTTCAATTGGAACAAAATGATACTACGCAAGCTCTAATAGAAAAATTAAAGGAAGAAGATATTCCGGTCCATGCTAGGGAATATGGAAATTTTGAGAAAGTAGGTAGTTTAGGTTTTTCTTTACCTACCAATGATACGAATATAAAAACAAAGCCTGGGGATGTAATGTTATATCAAGGCAATCAAATTACTATATTTTATGGCACGAATACGTGGGATTACACTAAAATAGGAGAAATTAAAAGAGAAGAACAAAACCAGTTAAAGACCATTTTGGGTAGTGGGGATGTAACTCTTGTATTAAGTATCTACTAACAAGTATCGTTTTGATAGCAGTTGAGTGATTAGAAAGGTTGGAAAAAAGCATGAAAATTTTAATTGGTACGAAAAATCCAGGAAAAATACAGGGAGCCAAAGAAGCTTTTCAAAATTATTTTGATGATTTTGAAATTGAAGGAGTATCGGTATCTTCTGATGTTGGAGAAGAGCCAGTCAATCAAGAAATTTATGAGGGCGCTAGAAATCGCGTGAATCATTTGATGCAATATGCTGAACTCAATAACCTAGATATAGAATACTTTTTAGGTGTAGAGTCTGGCATGACAAATTTATTAGGAAGATGGGTAATCGTAAATATTGCTGTTATCAAGGATAAAGATGGTTATGAAAGTTGGGGTTTTGGTCCTGCTTTTCCCGTTCCTGAACGGTATGTACAAGAGATTATGGATACGGATTTAGGAAAAGTGATGGATAAAATTTTTAAACAAAATGATTTGCGAAGTGGAATGGGTGGAATTAGTTTTTTAACTCGTGATGTGATTAGCAGAATTGATCAAACGAAAGAGGCCTTTATTATGGCTCTTACACAACATATTAATGAAATATGGAGTGATAAAAAAGAAAAGCAGTATCTTGTCAAAAAATAGAGAAATCCATATTCTCTATTTTTGTTATCAAGGGTAGTACATTTTATGAAAATAATTACTTTTTTTATAGAAAAGTGATGGTTATCATGTTATAATGGTTTAGATGAAGAAGAAGGTGTATAAAATGGTAGATATTCGCCGATTGGATCCTAATAAAATTAATGCAAGAGGATATTATGCAGATTTGAGTAGTACCTCTATGTTTTTATTGACGGATGAAGAGATTAGAGAAGCACGTCGTTTTTTTCGAAGACCTGATTTAGCGAAAGATCGAAAAATTTCAAAACAGACTTATCAATCTTATAAGTGTCAAAGGACTTCTCCGAAAAGTCCAAGTCGGATTAGAATTCCTAAAAAATTGGTACCAGTTGCTTTAATTGGAGGAACGGTGATTGCAATTTCTGTTGGTTTTGTTGGAAATTTAAAGTCTTCTCACGAATATCTAGATCCAACGATGAATGTTCAGGCGGCTTTAAAATCAGAAATTGTGACTGTTGATCCAGAAGAACCAATTACAGTGGTATTAGAGCCAACTTCTTCCTTAGATGAGGTATCTGAATTAGTAACTAATCCAACCACCCCATCTATTCCAACATCTTCAGTTTTAGAGGAGAAAGAGGAAGAGAGCATCGAAGCTAAAAGAGAGAGATGGGTTCACCATTTTTGTGATATTTATCAAGTGGATTTTGATATAGTCTATCAAAAATTAGTAGAGGTAACCAATAATTTTACGAATGACGATTATCTTCACGGACATATTCCAGGAGTTACCTGTAAAGGGGTAGAGGTTTACGAAGAAAATGAGGAAGCCTTGTTACTCTATTTTGTTCGTTGTGTGAAACAACTCCCATATCGCTTTCAATTAACTTCTAGTCAAATTTCTATTTCTAATGATTATCAGCCTGATATGCCATATGGCGAGAGTGTTTCTTATTTCAGTGAATTATTAGGGGAAGACCGCTGTTTGGTTTATGCCATCATTGAAGCAGAAACTAGTTGGGAGAGTTCTTTATTTGTCAATCAAAATAATCCAGCAGGTTTACGAAAAGGAGATGGCTGGTGGTCTTTTAAAACAAAAGAAGAAGGATTTATTGAACTAATATTAGAGTTAAAAAAATATGCACGGATGGGTGCTACTAGTATCCCTAAAATTGCAACGATTCATGCTCCTAGAAGTGAAGGCAATGAAGATTGGATCCCTAATGTGAGTGCTATGTATGAAATTGTATCTAATCATCCAGAAGAGTATTTTGGAACTTCCAATACTGATGAAAAAGTTCCTACTCGTTAATAGGAGGAACTGTGAATAGAATCGTTATATGTGGGAGTATGAAAGTAAAAGATACGATTGTAGAGGTATCTAGTCAACTTTCTAAACATCAATATCACGTAGAATTGCCCGTAGAATGTATGCAAGGACTTCCGAAGATGATTGCTTCGCGGGCACATTTTAATCGGATTATCGATGAAAAAAATTCATCGGTGTTAATTGTCAATGCGCCAAAACAAGGAATAGATAATTATATTGGACCAAATACTTTTGCAGAAATTGCTTTTGCGTTTCATTTTCATAAAACCATCTATTTGTTGTATGATATATATGAACCTTATCGTGAGGAATTAGAGGGATGGGGAGTTATTCCTTTAAAGGGAAATTTAAGTTCTTTATGGAGAAAGAATAATGTAAGAAAAAAAGATTCTTAGGTGTTGTGCCTTTTGAATTGGAAAAGATAGGAAAGAGCATAGGAATATGCCTTTTTTATTGGCAAGTATTTTCTAAAATATAATAGGAAATCTTGTAAAATTCTCGTTTTTTCGATATAATTTTGGTAATGTATGAAAATAAGGATAATAGGAGTTGGCTACAATGAAGATATTATTGGTAGAAAAGGATCGAATTAACAAGTATGAATTGCCTGCCCAGATTGCAGATTCTTTTGTGATTAATTATAAACCGGTAGGGGGAAAAGAATGTGTTTTAACACTAGAAGCGAAGGATGGAAACTGGGTTTTACAAAGTAATGGTAGTGTAAATGTAATGAGTTCTGCGGTTTCTGTAAATGAGGTAACCCTTGTTGAGTACAATAGTTATGTGTTACAGTTCTTAGGATTGAACGAATATATATTACTCTATGCAATGCCAACGGTAGAATCCGAAAATTATAAATTAGATTTTTCAGGACTATCTACTATTTCGATTGGTAGTAGTGCGAACTGTAATATTTGTTATCACAATAATGCGATTGGACAAGTTCATGCTGAAATTAAAAATACGAATGGGGCATGGTTTTTGACGGCTAGTAGTGATCCAAATTACAAAACATTTGTGAATAACAAATTAGTGACTAATCAACAACTACTGGCAGGGGATGTTATTTTTATCGGTGGATTAAAAATTATTTGGATGGGAACATTCATCCAAATTAACAATCCCAATAAACAAGTGACGGTAGGACAGTTAAGAGCCTATAATGGACTCCAAAATATCAATAATACAGAATATACTCCTGTGGATGAAAGTGAACAGTCTCAAGATTTGTATGCAGAAGAAGATTATTTCTATCATACTCCTCGAATTCATGAGAGTGTAGAAGAAAGGGAAATCGTGATTGATTCCCCACCTGGAAGCAATGAGGAAGATGAACTACCGTTTATTTTGACAGTAGGTTCTACCATTACCATGTTAGCATCTACCTTAATGATGGGTTACAATGTGGGATATGGTTTGGTTTCAGGAAGCCGAACTTTTCTAACAGCTCTACCACAGATTGTCATGTGTGTAGCTATGATTATTGGTAGTTTGATTCTCCCAAAGTTGACTTCGCGTTATCGTAAAAAACAGAAAAAAGAGCGCGAAGAAAAACGTCAAAGAATGTATACAGAATATTTAGGAAAAAAAGAGCAAGAAATCAGTTTAGCGAATAAACAAGTTGCTCAAATCATGAAAGACAATAGTGTTTCTGTCAAAAATTGTTTGGTGATTTTGAATTCCAATAATCGTAACTTTTGGAGTAGGGAAATATCGGATGATGATTTCTTAAAGTTGCGATTAGGAATGGGAAGCGTCGATTCGCCGATAAAAATTAACGCTCCTGAAGAACATTTTACCTTAGATGAAGATAATCTTTTGGAAATGGTATATAAAGTCAAAGAAACGTATAAGAAAATTAATGATGTACCTATTTTTGTTTCTTTAGTACAAGAGAGAATAGCGGCTTTAATTTGTGAGTGTTCCTATAAACAACAATTTATTAACAGTATGATTTTACAATTAGTTGCTTTACATAGTGCAGTAGATTTAAAAATAGCTATTTTTACGGATGAAGAGCATGCTAGTAATTGGGAATATATGAAATTACTTCCTCATTGTTGGAGTGAGGATAAAAGTGTTCGGTTCTTTGCTACGAATCTAGAGGAAATGAAAGATGTTTCTTCCTACATGGAGGAAGAATTAAAAAAACGTAAAGAACAGTTGGCTTCTAAACAAGGAGATAGTGCTCAAACGGATGATAAACAGGTTGATCAAACAGACATTTATAAAAATTTTGATTCTTATTTCTTAATTATCAATGACAACTATATGTTAAGTAAAAATGTTCCTATTATTCAACAAATTCTTGGATTATCACAAAATTATGGATTTTCTTATCTCGTTGTGGAATCTACAATGAGACATTTACCAACAAATTGTAGTGTATTTATTGAAGTAGGAGAAAAAGAGGGGGCTATCCTTAAGAAGAATATTAATGCTAGTGAACAACAACATTTTGTGAATGAATATGAAACCAATTTGAATATGCGTGAAGTTGCGAATAAGTTAGCCAACGTACCAACGATGACGAAAGAAGGTTTATCCGTTTTACCAACATCCCTATCTTTTATGGAGATGTATGGAGTATCAAAGGTAGAACAGTTTAATATTCTAAACCGTTGGAAGATGAATAGTCCCGTTACTTCCTTGGCAGCACCTATCGGTGTTTATGCTAATGGAGAACAATTTAAATTAAATTTACACGAAAAATTTCATGGACCACACGGACTGATTGCTGGTATGACAGGTTCTGGTAAATCAGAATTTATCATTACTTACATTTTATCTATGTGTGTAAACTACCATCCTTATGAAGTACAATTTGTATTGATTGACTATAAAGGTGGAGGACTTGCTGGTGCTTTTGAAAACAAAGAAACAGGAGTTCGTATTCCTCACTTAGCAGGAACGATTACCAATCTAGATACTAGTGAAATGAATCGTACTTTAGTGTCTATTGAATCAGAATTAAAAAGACGTCAAAGAGTGTTCAATGAAACGAAAGATGCCTTAGGAGAAAGTACGGTAGATATTTATAAGTATCAACGATTATATCGTGAAGGTATGGTAAAAGAGCCAATGTCTCACTTGTTTATTATTAGTGATGAGTTTGCCGAATTGAAAAGTCAACAACCAGAGTTCATGGCACAGTTAATCAGTACGGCTCGTATTGGACGTTCTTTGGGAGTACACCTTATTCTTGCAACTCAGAAACCAAGTGGTGTGGTTAATGATCAGATATGGTCTAACTCTAAATTTAAAGTGTGTTTGAAAGTGCAAGATCGTTCCGATAGTATGGAAATGTTAAAAAGGCCAGAAGCTGCTAGTATCAAGGAAACAGGACGTTTCTATTTACAAGTCGGTTACGATGATTTCTTTGATAAAGGACAATCTGGATGGGCAGGAGCAAAATATGTTCCATCAGATAGAATTATTAAGAAGATTGATGATTCTGTTGATTTTGTCAATAATACTGGTGATGTTATTAAAAGTATTAAAGACTTGATTAAAGTAGATACGAGTAATCAAGATTATGGGGATCAGTTGACAAATATTGTGAAATATATTTATAACGTTGGTCAAAGAGAAAATATTGTGACTACTCGTCTATGGCTTGATGCAATACCAGCTGAAATCTTTGTTGATCAATTAAAAGAAAAATACGGATATCAAGCAGAACCATATTTCATTAATCCTATTATTGGTGAATATGATGCTCCCGCATCTCAACAACAAGGACTCTTGACTTTAAATTTAACTAATAAAGGAAATACACTCATTATGGGTCAAGCGGGAAGTGGTAAGGAAAATTTAATTACAACTCTTCTTTGGAGTACTATGATGAATCATACACCAGAAGAAGTTAACTTCTACATTATTGATTGTGGAACGGAAGCTTTGAAAGTGTTTAATAAAGTTCCTCATGTAGGAGAGATTGCATCGATTGAAGATACTGATTTAACTTTTGGTATTTTCCAAATGTTGGATGAAGAAATTGCCAGAAGAAAAGAGATTATGGCAGATTATGCCGGTGATTATCAGGAATTTTTAGCAAATAGTGGCCAAAAATTACCACTTATTGTCACCATTATTAATAACTATGAAATTTTTATTGAAAATTATGGAAAATTGGCTGATAGTATACAGACAATGTATCGTGATGGAGCCCGTTATGGAGTAATCTTTATTATCTCTGAGTTATCACCTTCTACTATCAAACAGAGAATGTCTCAACATTTCCCATTGAAACTTTGTTTACAAATTCCAAATGAACAGGATTATCGTATGACACTTGGGGCACCAAAAGGATTATTGCCTGCGAGATTGTTTGGACGTGGTATTGCTTTTACGCCAGATTTTATTTATGAATTTCAAACAGCTTTCTTTGTTGAAAAAAAGAATATCAACAATACTATTCGCGAGGCAGCAGCAACCTTAAATCAAGCGTATACCGTGAAAGCAAAGAAAATTCCAGTTGTTCCAGATATTGTTTCTGTTAGTGGATTATATAATTTTGTACAGGGATTACAACATATTCCAGTTGGGTATAGTACAGTGACAAAAGAACCTTTCTGTTATGATTTTGCCCTTAATCCATTTACAATGGTTATTACGGGTGGAATGAATGATGAGAGAATGAGTTTTGTATATGCTTTGATGAAATTATTTCAAAAAGTGGAGAAAACGGCTGTTAAAGTTATTGACTTTGTAGATGCTTATGAAAAAAATATTTTTGGAGTAGAAGCTTACAAAGAAAATTTTGATCAAGCAATTGTCGAAGTCAATAATGAAATCATGCAAAATAAGGATAGCGATATTACTACGATGTATATTATTTTAGGAGCGGGTGGTATTAAGAGTAAATTAGGACCTGGTGGAAAGCAAGTAATTGATCGCTTGTTCCACAGTATGAATACCATCACCAATGCTAAGTTTATTTTAGTAGATGTATTGATTGATTATAAAAATCTTCAAGTAGAACCTTGGTTCCAAGCAATGGTGGATAATTCTTATGGTATCTGGTTAGATGCTGATATTTCTAGTCAATTGGTTATCAATGCTCCAAATGTTACGATGGAAGAAAGAAAGATAGCCTTTCCACAAATTGCTTATGTTGTTTCTAAAGGTAACCATACAATTATTAAGCATGTGATAGATGATGAGGAGGTAACAGATGAAAAATAAAGTTCTTGTAGAGTTATTTGTTCCTTCTATTGATGAGGTGTTTAATTTATATTTACCGGTCAATCGTAAAATTGGAAATATTATTGGACTTCTGAATAAATCTTTGTTTGAACTCACAAATGGTGCTTTCGTTGGGGATGAAAAGACTTGTCTGTATAACAGAATGACAGGGGAACAGTACCGCATGGATATTATATTGCGGGAAACAAATATTAGACATGGTGCGAGTTTGATTCTACTATAAGTGTAAAGGAAAATCATTTTGATTTTCTTTTTTTTGGATTTCAATAGAAAATATGTTATACTGAACATAGTAGGTGAGGATATGAATTATGTTAATGAAGAATTTTTTCAAAATTTAAAATCGAAGTGTTCGTTAGTTAAGAAAAATATGGTGAAAACACTTGTGATGGTTCCATTATCTGTTTCTTTGGTTTTAGGTGGAACGATACCGACAG
This sequence comes from uncultured Bacilli bacterium, assembly GCA_947629315.1. GTDB lineage: Bacteria > Bacillota_I > Bacilli_A > RF39 > UBA660 > UBA5578. The sequence continues at coordinate 139,602 of CANRDB010000001.1, read as the reverse complement.
TAGCTTATAATTATCAAGAATATCAACCTTATTATGATGAGGATGGTAATCCTACAAATCGTACTGAAAATAAAACTTCTAGTGAAAATGAAAAGGAAAGTACGAGTGAAAAGATAACGACTCCTTCTCATACAGAGACGAAAAAACAGTCTACACAACAAGAAACGACGACTACGAAACCTATTAAGCAGGAAAGTACAACGGTTAATACGCAACCTAGCAAACAGGAGAGTGTAACGACTAATACGAACCAAAATTTCCAAACTAGTGTGAATTTTTCCACATCTTCAGAATCATCAAACTTTTTAAACCAAATAGTGTCACTCTCTAAAGAAGAGGGAACATCTTTTGCAAACAAAGTACATAATCGACCAGTAACGTATAAAAATTCAGAGTATTTTGGAGTAGATGAGGCCTTGACTCGCTATGAAAACTTGAAGGCATACCAATCCAATGTTACGTTTCAAATTATTCAGAATGGTAAAATCAATGAAAACTTATTAAAACAAAAGATTTTAGCCAATAATGAACAGTGTGTAGGGACAAATCATTATATTCGCTATAAAGAATTAAGCAAATCAGATTTTGATAAAGTTTTTCAAGCATTGGTGGATGGATTAAATACTTATTTAAAGGATGAGATTGATATTGCTAAATTGGAGGAAAAATTAAATAATCTCAAAATATTTGAGATGGGCTTGGCAGGTAGTGGAGTTGTCAGTGATGAGGGGGATGTTTTGGCGGTTAATTTAAAAGTGATTGCTGTTCAGCAAAAATATTATCCACAGATTGATTATTTACGGTTTACAGTAATACATGAGGCATCTCATTTAATTCAGGTAAATAGTCTGCAAGAAAAAAATGAGCAAGGTTGGTCAAGAAATTATGGAATTGCTTATGAATGGGAAGATTTAAAAGTAAACCCATTGATGAATAATTGGTATGTGGAAGGTGCTGCTGAAGATTTAGCAATTAACCATGAAAATGTGAGTGATATTCCGGGATATGTAAATGATGTGAAAGCTATCCAATCCCTTACAGTTGCTACGATTGTTCGCGATGATATTGAAGAGGATACTATTTCCAAGCTATCGTTACAATCTGATTTAGATAAATGGTTTGAGGTTTTTAATTGTAAAACAAAAGAAGATAAAAAGGAAATTATTAATATGATGTTTTCTTTTGATATTTGGTTAAACCAAAATCGTGATTTTTATGATTATTATCAGTCTCAAACAGGAAAAGATTTGGACCGTAGTACCTATGAGATTAGTTTAAAAAGTTCCATTGCTCAAACTCTTACCAAACAATTTTATGAAAATTTATCTTCAAAAATAGTAACCAGTAATGTTCCTTTAAAAGATATTTTTTCTAGTATTGAAGTTTTTGAAATGGAAATGTCTAGAATTACATGGTATGCTTCTAGGCAGAATACGGATAATGCTATTTTTGTAAAAATGTATCAAGAAATTCAAGATGAGTTTTTTGATATATTGGCTAAAAAGGTTCATACGAATAAGAGTGAAATTTACAATTTATATAATAGTTATTACCGTGATAGTCAAACGAACGTTATTGATAATATTATGTTAAATAAAGAAGAGAATGACTATATGAGTAAGGTGATGGAAAGCCGGAGTACATTGAAGAGTAAGAGTGGTCCTGTCAATCAACTTTCACCTTATCGCTAAAAAATGTTGCAAATTGGTGAAATTTATGATATATTGATATCGTAAGGTAACTTATGATAGCGGGTGATGATATGCAGAATGAAGATACTTGGAATGGAATATCAGTAGAGCGACTAGATAAGGTTATGGAAGATATTTTAGATTATGCTAATCGCATGAACAAAAATCTAAATACAATTACTGATTTAGTGTATGATACTAAAAATTACTTTCAATGTTCTAGTGGTGATACGTTTCGTGAACAGTATGACATGATGCGTGTAGGAATCCCAAATATTAATAAGAGTATCTTAAGTTATAATGCCGATTTGATGAACGTGAAACAAAATTATTTGAGACGGCAAGATGGTGTTGTAGAAATTTTGGATAACGGTCAAAAACATTTGGCAAATATAGTAGGAAAGGAGAAAATATAATGAGTACTTTTAGAGATTTTGTGCATGAAATTTCTGGAGGAGATAAAATGGACATATCTGAAATGACAGTTGGTGTTTCTGCAAGTGGAATGGGAGAATATAGAGGAACTCTACAGATGGAATTATTAACAAAAACTGCAGACGATTTGAACACTGCATACGACACTATTAAAACATCTGTGGATATGGCTTGGCAAGGTGCTTCAGCAGAAAAATTTAAAAATGATTTGAGAAATATGATTGATGCTATCATTGAGGATTTAGGACATGAATATCAAGATCTTGATAGTAGACTAAAAGAATTAGAACAATTTTATTATGATCAAGATAGAATGTTGGCAGAAGAATAAAGAAAGTGAGGAAGAAAAATGGCAGAATGGAATTCAACTACAACGGCATCAACATTTGATGCAAAAGCCGAGGTTACTAAAGTTATAGATGCGAGAACTCAAACTAGGTCAGCTGGTTTACAAGATGTAAATAGAAGTGGCTCATGGAACTGCGTAGGTATTAGTGCAGATAAGATTCCTGATGTAAGAAAATCAATTGAAACTGCAGTTAGTACGATACAAGGTAACCTTCGCGAGATTAATGAGAATGCTGCTACAGATAATGCATTTAAGAGTGAAGAGATTACTATAGCTGTAAAAAAATATATAGAGGCTGTAGAGAATTACTCTGTAGCTTTAGTTAGTACTTTAAATGCATTCTCTGATAAATTACAAAATGTATATGATGCATGGGTTACTAGTACTTCAAATTTTGCAAGTAGTGGTGTCGATGCATCAGTAGGGGCATTGAATGATAATGCAACAGTATATCAAACATCAAACTGAATCGAAAATTCAGTATCTTAATAAAAAAAGGTTCTAATCCAATAATTAGGAGTGATTAATTTATGTCTAGTTTGAGTTCTCTTTATAGAGATTTGCGTCGATATCGAAATTTGCTGGGTGATGTGAATCATCTTGCAAATATTTTAGATAATGCTATTGATGCTTTAGAGCCAGCGGTTAGTCGGATGCCTTCATGCTTTGAAATTGATGAGGAACAAGCTGATGCGAAGCAAATTGCTAATTGTAGAAGTAAACTAGTCAATCATCGTTCCTATCTTATGGGTACTGCTTCATCATCAATTGAAAGAAAAATTTCTCAAATTGAGGATGAGATAGAAGAACTAGAAAATGAAGAAGATGTGATATAAGAGATTAGTAATGTTACTAATCTCTCTTTTGTAGAGGTGATGTGATGTTAGAAATATATGTTGATACAGTAAAAATGCGTGCAACGGGAAATGAGATTTTAAAATTGGTAGAAGAATTAAAACAAACGATTGATGCCATGTTTACAAGAATTGCCAATATTCCTGTTACGACAAAAGAGTGGGTGGGAGATTCCTCTGTTGCTTTTGCCGACAGTGCTATGAGGGATAAGGCACAATATATAACGTATGTGAATTCTCTATATAAATATGGAAAATATTTGATTGATGCTGCTGATTATTTTGATCAGACAATTGCAAAAGTAAAGAGGGGATAAAATGTCTCAATTAGTATTTAAAGAAAGTCCGTTGACCAACACGGTAATGAAAAGTTTAGAACGCACAAATGATTATTTAAATCAAGCGGTTCGTGAGATTTATTCTATCGATATTCCTGGAGATTTTAGTCAAAGTGGTAATTTGCACAATTGTGTGAACAGCATTAAAAATATTAGGGATGAAATTAATAATTTAAAAAATTGGGGTGCAGATAGTTGCACAAAAATCCATCATTCCGTAGATAATATGAGAAATGTGGCATCATTACTACCAAAGACAAAAGTTCAAATTCGCACTGAAATTATTAGATAGAGTAGGATTAGGCTCTATCTTTTTGTTTTTCAGAAGAAAAGGTTGCAATTTTTTTGTTTTTTCGCTATAATTGTAGTTGTATAAGGTAGGAGATTAGAATGCATGATAAGTATTTACCAATCGGTTCGGTATGTACAGTTAGGGGAATCCCTAAAAAAGTGATGGTAACCGGTTATTTCTCTGTAGAATATGTAGGTCAAGTGAAGATGTATGATTATAAAGGATGTGATTATCCAGAAGGGTTATTACTCTCTAACAAAAACTACTCTTTTAATCATACAGATATTGAACAAGTCAATTTTGTAGGATTTGAAAATGAAACTTATCATCAATTTCAAGAGAATTTGATAGGACAACAACAAAATCAGGAAAATTCAAACTTTCAAGAGAAAAACGGTTTTGCTAATATTAAATTCGATGAAAATGGCGTAGTTATTTATGATGCAATTTCTCTACCAGAACATAAGAGTGCAATTGTGAAAGAGGAACCAGTTACGGAAGAAAAAAAGATTGATAATCCGTTTACTGTACAGTATCCAGCTCCAAAGACGGATACCAATAATACTTCTAGTTGGTCCATTTTCAAAAATATTGAATTTGATGAAAATGGTGTGGTGACGGTAGCTGAGGAGTATACTCCAGAGGAATTAGCACAACAAGAATAAAAAGTAGAAAAGGATAGAAAGAGGTTTAGTATGAATTTAAAATTTTTGCCAATTGGTAGTATTTGTTTAACAAATGATAATGCTAAAAAAATGATTATTGGATACAATAAAAATGGATACGATTACGTGGCAGTAGAATATCCAGAAGGATATCTTGCAGATGATAAATTAGTCTATTTTAATCACGAAGATGTAACAGAGTTATATGCTTATGGATATAAAAATGAAGAAGGAAGAACTTACTATAGTACTTTAACTAGTGCGCCTGCTGTTAGTGATGAGAATGGGCATAAAGTAGAATCAAATCCAACTGCGAATGGTACTACTATGTATAAATTTGATGAGAATGGAATATTAGTGGAAGATAATAGTGTTTCTGTGGAAGTGGAGATTCCAACGACTAATGGAGGATTCAAATTCGATGAAAATGGAGTAGTAGTAGCAGATGATACTGTTCCTGCAGAAGAAGAGGCTCCCACGACTAATGAAGGATTCAAGTTCGATGAAAATGGAGTAGTAGTAACAGATGATACTGTTCCTGCAGAAGAAGAGGTTCCAACAACTAATGAAGGATTCAAGTTCGATGAAAATGGAGTAGTAGTAGCAGATGATACTGTTCCTGCAGAAGAAGAGGTTCCAACAACTAATGAAGGATTCAAATTCGATGAAAACGGCGTAGTAGTAGCAGATGGTACTGTTCCTGCAGAAGAAACAGAAACTCCAACTACTAATGGAGGATTCAAGTTCGATGAAAACGGCGTAGTAGTAGCAGATGGTACTGTATCTGCAGTAGAGGAAGCAGCAACTACTAATGGAGGATTCAAGTTCGATGAAAACGGTGTAGTAGTAGCAGATGATACCGTTTCTGCAGTAGAAGAAGCAGCAACTACTAACGAAGGATTCAAATTCGATGAAAACGGCGTAGTAGTAGCTGATGGTACTGTCCCTGTAGCAGAGGAAACTAGTGATACTCCTAATTATCGTTTTGATGAGAATGGCGTAGTAGTAAGCGAGTAATATCAATAAAAATGTAGGTAGAGGATGATGAAAATCATCCTTTTATAATGTCAAAATCCTTTCAACTATTTTTTTGAAAGTATCGAAATCGATACTCAAATGAGATGGAATATGTTATAATAATAATGGTGATAATATGGAGACGAAGAAGAAAGTATTATTTTTTATCTTGACGACATTAATTTTAGGAACGATAACCTATTTAATTATTAGAAATATGGACAAAGGGGATGCCGATGTGGATACCAATGAGAACCCAGAATCTGAAGTAACAGAGGCGGTTACTGAAAAAATTAATTATGAAAAGTATATTGAACTACGATCTAAAGCTCATGATGCAGAGACATATGCGATTGTGTTGTATGCAGGAGACGAAGAAATCAGCAACAATTATCTTGAGGAAGTAAAACAAGCCTTTGTCAATCGTAAAGCAGTTGTGTATTTATTAGATACATCTACCTTAAATGATGAGGAGTTATCGGGTGTTATTGATGATGTGACAGGTGTTATGAAGTATAAAGAACCAGAGTTTACTGCTCCGACTACCATCATTATGAGTAAGGGTAGTGTTGTTTATAGTCAAGCAGGCTTTGTCTATAAAGAAGTCCTAATGGACAATTTGAATGCCAAAAGTGTAGAATAGAGGAATTATGAATAAAGAAATCATACAAGAAATTATACAAGAATTACAAGTTAAACCATACCAGGTAGAGGCAGTATTAAAATTATTAGAGGATGGGAATACCATCCCTTTTATTGCTAGATATCGTAAAGAAGCGACAGGTGCTTTGGATGAAGAACAAATTCGGGTCATTCAAGAACAGTACTTGTACCAAGTAAATTTATTAAAAAGAAAAGAAGATGTAATCCGACTCATTGATGAAAAAGGAATGTTGACGGAAGAATTGAAAGCACAAATTTTAGCAGCTCCAAAATTAGTAGATGTTGAAGATTTATATCGACCATATAAAGAAAAGAAAAAGACAAAAGCAACCGAAGCGATTGCGAATGGGTTAGAACCTTTAGCAGACGCTATCATGAAATTTCCAACAAAGGGTACGATAGAGGAATTAGCACTTCCTTTTGTCAATGATAAAGTGAAGACAAAAGAAGATGCTATTCAAGGGGCTAGTTATATTATTGCTGAACGGATTAGTGATAATGCCACTTATCGGAAATGGATTCGTCAACATACTTATCAATATGGCATCATAACGAGTAAACTAAAGAAGAATGCTATTGATGAGGAAAAAACATATGAGATGTATTACGATTATGAGGAAAAAGTAAAACAGATTAAACCGCATCGAGTATTAGCCATGAATCGGGGCGAAAAAGAAAATGTATTGACGGTATCCATTACTTATGAAACAGAGCGAGCTTTAAAATATTTACAAGAAAAAGAAATCAAAAATAGTCAATCCTTTGTAAAAGATATCGTTATCTTAGCGATTCTAGATGCTTATAAAAGACTGATTGCTCCTAGTATTGAAAGAGAAATTAGAGCAGAATTAACAGATGTAGCGGAAGTTGCTGCCATTGATAATTTTGGTAAAAACTTAGAGAAATTATTATTGCAGCCTCCTATGAAAGATAAGATGGTATTAGCACTTGACCCTGCTTATCGAACGGGATGTAAACTAGCCGTTTTAGACCCAACTGGACAAATGCTTAAAATAGAGGTCATCTATCCCCATGAACCAGTTAAAAAATATGAGGAAGCCAAAAAAATCGTCAAGGATTTGATTGAGAAGTATCACATTGACATTGTTGCGATTGGTAATGGGACAGCATCTAGAGAATCGGAAGCATTTATTGCGGAGGTTATAAAAGAAATAAATCGTAAAGTAGAATATGTCCTAGTTAGTGAAGCAGGAGCATCTGTTTATAGTGCTTCTAAATTAGCCATCGAAGAGTTTCCAGACTTAACAGTGGAAAAAAGAAGTGCTATCAGCATTGGAAGAAGATTGCAAGATCCATTGGCAGAACTGGTAAAAATTGATCCAGAAAGTATTGGCGTTGGATTATATCAACATGATATTGCAAACAAGAAATTGACTGAGTCACTAGATTATGTAGTCAGCAGTGCTGTAAATAAGGTAGGAGTGAATATCAATACAGCTAGTCCATTCTTACTAAAATATGTGGCTGGTATTAATAAGAAGAATATTGAAAAGATTATTGAATATCGAAATAAACATGGAAAGATTCGTACTCGAGAAGAGATAAAAAAGCAAAAACTTCTCTCTGATAAGACGTATGAACAGGCCATTGGTTTTTTAAGAATCCCAGAGGGAGACAATGCTTTAGACAAAACGGGTATCCATCCTGAAAGTTATGCAGTAGCTAAAAAGTTACTAGAAAACTTAGGAGCTACTCTACAGGATATGGGAACAGAATCTCTAATAGAAAAGTTAGATGCTATCGATATTTCTAAAGTAGCACTTGATTTGCACACTGATGTGTATACTTTAGAAGATATTCGAAAATGTTTAAAAAATCCGACAAGAGATCCAAGAGATGATATGCCAAAGCCTATTCTTAGAAGTGATATTCTTCATATAGAAGATTTAAAAGTGGGCATGAAATTGCAAGGAACCGTTCGCAATGTGATTGATTTTGGAGCCTTCATTGATATTGGCTTAAAAAATGATGCTTTGGTTCACATTTCTAAAATCACCGATCACTATATCAAACATCCATCAGAAGTATTAAGTGTTGGTGATATTGTTGATTGCTATGTAGATGAAATTTTTCTCGATAAAAAGAAAGTGTCTTTGTCTTTATTAGAGAAATAAAAAAAAGAAGCTGCCCCTGAGCAGCCTCCATAAAAGAATAAAAAGGGGTTGGCTAGTGTGATACTAGCTACCAATTCGCCTAAATTCGAATTGGTACTGTATATACTAATCAAAAAAGAGCTTTTTGTCAACCCTTTTTGAAAAAAAATGAAAAAAAATCAAAAAAGAAGCTGCCCCTGAGCAGCCTCCATAAAAGAATAAAAAGGGGTTGGCTAGTGTGATACTAGCTACCAATTCGCCTAAATCCGAACTGGTACTGTATATCCTAATGAAAAAAAGATTATTTGTCAAGTGTTTTTGACAAATTTTTAGAATTATTATGATATAATAGATAGAGAAAGGTAGGAACTAAGATGAAAAAAAATATAGTTGTAATGGCTTTATTATTGATATTAGTAGTGACCGGATGTGGAACAAAAAAAGAAGAAGATGTGGTTTGTACCAAAATTGATGCTGATGCGAATGTAGGTTATGAACTTACTACTGAAATTACTGGGGTAGTAAAAAAGAATAAAATTTCAACAGAACGTTTAAAAATGACGATGAAATTTGGAGATGAGAAAGCTGCTCAATCTGCTTATGATGCAGTAAAAGAAGAGATGAAAAATGAAGAGGCAGATATTGAGTTAGTTGGAAATGTCATTACTGTCATTCAAAAAGCAGATTATGAGGAAGATGTTACCACTTCAGAATTTAAGGATATCTATACCATGGATGGATATATATGTGAGTAGTATTTCTACTCTTTTTTATTACCATCATGGTGTATATTGACAAGTTAAGTAGCGTACTTTATAATAGTGGACTATGAAGGAGGTTTAGAAATGAAAAAATTGTGGAGTATATTGCTCACACTTGCTATGATGACGGTGTCATTGACTAATGTTGATGCACGTACTTGGCAAACAGGAAATGGTGCTTTTGGTACCGCCAAAACGGAGGATAATGTTACTACTTTAACGGGGACTCCTGGTTCTGAATTTGAAGGACAGGTAGTAGGACCTTACAGCAAAGACAGTAAGGCAAAGTTATCAGATGAAATTAAGGAAGAAGTATATATTCTAATCGATAATTTAGAGTCTATTCCAGAACAGGATCTGTTTGAAGTAACTGTTTCTTTAGACGAATCTGCAGAAAAAACAGATAAACAACTAACAGAGCGAGTAGTTATGGCTCAAAAAATAGGGGATGCTTTAGTCGTAACTCATGGAAATAATTCGCCAGAGTTAACAGGTTGGGCTCCAAATTTTAAAGTAGAAATTAAGGAGAATGGCGTTTATACTTTCCAATGGAATTACTTTGTTGAAAATAAGAAAGCTTATGTAAATTTTAAAGTATTACATGGGGATAGTGTACTTGGAGAAACTGGTAAATTAGAAATGCCAGAAATTGATGTAGCTAATACAGATGTACAAGTTAGATCTTTATGGTTTACGAATATTAAAATGCAAGATGGTGTTAAAGTACGTGAAGAGTTACCTTCTTTAGAAATTAAAGAAGAAGATAAAACTGATGTCACTGTTTCTGATAAAAATTTTGTGGATGTTATCGAAGATACATTAAAGAATGTATTGGTGGATAAAGATGTCAATGTAACCTTAACAACGAGGGCATTAGAAGATGTTGAGGAGACAACTGTTCAAGATTTTGAACAGTCTTTAGAAGTTACTTCTAAAGAGGCTAAGATAGTAAATTATTTTGATATTTCTATTTTAGTGAATGATGGAGAGAAAAGTTATCCATTAACAGAACTTAATAAGGGAATTACCTTAACGGTAGCCTTACCAGAGTTACCAAAAGTAGCAAAAGGTTATACAAGAAGTTATTATATTTTAAGAGAACATAATGGAAAAGTAGAAAAATTAGATGCTACTACTTCTAAAGATGGAAAATCAGTAAGTTTTGTATCTAATCAATTTTCTACTTATGCATTAGTATATGCGGATACAAAAATTACGAAAAATCCAGAAACTTTAGATGGTATTTCAAATTTTGTGGTATTAGGTTTTGTCTCTGTGATAATGGTTGTGAGTGCTGCTATGTTCTTAAATAAAAATAAACAGCATACAAACTAGTATAAGAGTTCAAAAAAGTCGTTAGTAATAACGATTTTTTTGAACTCTTTTCTAAGGAATAACCACAAATTCACTTATTTAGCACTCTGCTATTGACATTGCTAAAAAAGAATGTTATACTTATTTCAGCACGTTGGAAGAAGAAGTGCTAAGAGGTGGTACAATTGATATTAACACAAAGACAAGTTGATTTATTAAAACTGATTGTCGAAGATTATATTCAAACAGCAAAACCCGTTAGTTCCAAATCTATCTGTGATACACTCAATTGTTCTAGTGCGACTATTCGTGCGGAAATGAGTCAACTAGAGGAATACGGATTGTTGGAAAAAGAACATATTTCAAGTGGAAGAATTCCTAGTGAACAAGGATATCGCTACTATGTTGATCATATCATGCAACCAAAAGAGTTATCTGGTGATGATATGTTAAAATTACAGACGATTGTCAATAATAAATCGTTAGTCCTTAGTGATGTCATTTCACAGAGTATGGAAATTGTTGCGGAACTTACCAATTATACAGCTGTTGTTCTTGGAAATGCTTCTAAGGATAATTTAGTTAGTAAAGTGGAAGTCATTCCAATTGATGAGGAAAAATTAGTGGCCATTGTCGTTACGGACAAGGGGCATGTAGAACATAAAAACATCTACTTGGAAGGACATGTATCTTCTAAAGATATTGGAAAGACGGTAGAATTAATTAACAAATTAATTGTTGGAACACCAATTGATGATGTAAGCAGTTTTCTAGAATTTCAAGTAAAACCGATTATTGCTTCTTATGTGGAACAACATGAAATTTTATATAATGCTTTTTATCATGCTTTTAGCGATTTTGCGACAAATGAAAGTGTTAAAATGACAGGTAGACGAAACATTTTAATGCAGCCAGAATTCCATGATGCCGACAAGATTCGAGATATCATCAATAAATTTGAGGATAAAGAAATGGTTAAAGCTATTAAGGAAGAGGGAAATGGCATTAATGTCTATATCGGAAGTGAAAATCATTTTGATGATGATGTGACGATTGTCAAAACGAAATATAATATTAATGGAGAAGAGGGAACCATTGCTTTGATTGGTCCAAAGAGGATGGAGTATGACCGAGTAATTACTCTTCTTGATTACATAAAGGAAAATATTGAAAGGAATGACCAATGAAAACAGAATTAGAAGAAACGCAAGGAGCACCTATGCAAGAATCTCCAAAGGAGGAAGAAGTAAATAAAACTACGGAAGAGCAATCAAAAGTAGAAGAGGTGCAACCAAATCAAGTTCCTCCTACGACAGAACAAGGGGTAGGAGAGAATCAAACCAATCAAACGGTAGAAGAACCAAAAAAAGATGCTCATATGGATAAATTAAATGAAGCATATAATAAGATTAGTGAGTTAGAAGATAAACTCATTCGTCAAAATGCAGATATGGTAAACTATCGAAAAAGAAAAGAAGACGAAGTTAATAAGATGTTGAAGTTCTGTAATGAGGATCTCATTAAGGATCTTCTTCCTATCTTAGATAATTTTGAAAGAGCGATGTCCACAGAGGAGGAAGGTACTCCATTATTAGACGGCGTCAAGATGATTTATAGTCATTTACAAAATGTCATGGAGAAATACGATGTTAAAATGATTGATGGTGCGAATAAACCATTTGATCCTGTTTATCATAATGCAATTTTAGTGGAGAAAAGAGAAGGGGTTCCGTCTGGAATGGTATTAGAAGTTTTACAAAAAGGATATTTATTGAAAGATAAAGTGATTCGTACAGCTATGGTACGAGTTAGTGAATAGAGAAAGGTGATAATATGAGTAAAATAATAGGTATTGACTTAGGTACAACGAATAGTTGTGTCAGTGTTTATGAAGGTGGAGAGGCAAAGGTTATTGTCAATGCAGAGGGAGAGAGAACTACTCCATCTGTAGTCGCTTTTAAAGATGGCGATATCAATGTTGGTGGAACAGCAAAAAGACAAGCCGTTGTAAATCCTGACACCATCAGTTCTATTAAGAGATTAATGGGTACTAATAAAAAAGTAAAAGCAAATGGAAAGAATTATACTCCAGAAGAGATTTCTGCTATGATTTTAGGAGATTTAAAGAAAACAGCAGAAGCTTATTTAGGAGAGAAAGTAACAAGAGCGGTTATTACGGTTCCTGCTTACTTTAATGATGCTCAAAGACAAGCTACTAAAAATGCTGGTAAAATTGCTGGCTTAGAGGTAGAAAGAATTATTAATGAACCAACTGCTGCTGCTCTTGCTTATGGTTTGGATAAACAAGATGAAGCACAGACGGTATTGGTGTATGACTTAGGAGGAGGTACTTTCGATGTATCTATTCTAGAGTTAGGAGATGGCGTATTTGAAGTAAAATCTACTAGTGGAAATAACCATTTAGGTGGAGATGACTTTGATGAGAGAATTATTGAGTATGTTGTAGACGACATTAAAGAGAAACATGATATTGACTTGTCAGATGATAAAATGGCTATGCAACGTATCAAAGATGAGGCTGAGAAGGCAAAGAAGACGTTATCTTCTGCTACTAACGCGACGATTAGTCTTCCATTTATCGCGCAAGGAGTAAGTTATGAAACTACTTTATCACGTGCTAAATTTGAAGACTTAGTAGATGATTTACTAGAATCTACTCTAGAGCCTGTTAGAAAAGCTTTAAAAGATGCTAAATTAAAAGCAAGCGATATTGACAAGGTATTGTTGGTTGGTGGATCTACTCGTATTCCAAAAGTACAAGAAATTGTTAAGAAAGAATTAGGAAAAGAACCATCTAAAGGAGTAAACCCAGATGAAGTAGTAGCGATGGGAGCTGCTATTCAAGGTGGTGTACTTGTTGGAGATGTTAGCGATATCGTATTACTAGATGTTACTCCACTTTCTTTAGGACTTGAAACATTAGGTGGTGTATGTACGGTATTAATTCCAAGAAATACAACGATTCCAACGAGTAAATCACAAGTATTCTCAACAGCTGCTGATAATCAGCCAGCAGTAGATATCCATGTTCTTCAAGGAGAACGTTCTATGGCTGCTGATAACAAGACATTAGGAAGATTCCAACTTGCTAATATTCCACCAGCACCTAGAGGGGTTCCACAAATTGAGGTTACTTTTGATATCGATGCGAATGGTATTGTAAATGTACGTGCTAAAGATTTAGGAACGAATAAGGAACAATCTATTACGATTACCGCATCTACGAATCTTTCTGATGATGAGATTGATAAGATGGTAAAAGAGGCAGAAGCTAACAAAGCCGCTGATGAGAAACGGAAAGAAGAAGCTGATGTTCGAAATGATGCGGAACAAATGATTTTTGCAACTGAAAAAGCCATCAAAGATTTAGGAGACAAAGTCGATAAGAAAGAAAAAGAAAAAGCGGAAGAAGAAATCAAAGACTTGAAAGAAGCCTTAGAGGGTGACGATATAGACGCTATTAAAGAAAAACAAGAAAAATTGAATGAAACAGCTATGTCTCTTGCTACGAAAGTGTATGAACAAGCTGCTAAAGAACGTCAAGAAAATGAATCAAGTGAAGATGATCATAGTGATACTAAGTCTTCTAAAAAAGATGACGACGATGTAATGGATGCAGAGTTTGAAGAAAAATAAAGAAGTAAAGTTCTAGATTTCTAGAACTTTCTCTTGTATAGAAAGGGAGAATTTATGGCACTACCAAAAAGAGATGAAATAGAAGAAAAAGATAAGTGGGATTTAACGCCAATGTATGCCTTTTCAAAGGATTGGGAGAAAGATATTGATAACGTATTATCTTTAGTAGAAGAGGTTGCAAACTTTAAAGGAAGAATTATGGAAAGTAGTTCTACTTTATATGATTTTTATGTGACTTATGATAAAATGAATCGTTTAAGTGAAGTCGTATATTTATATGCTAAAATGAATTGCGATACGGATACTACCAATCAAGAATATCAAAAGATGAAGTCAAGAGTAGAGAAGATGATGGAAGATATCGCAACAAGATTGTCTTTTGTTCAATCAGAGATGTTAGCGACTCCTTACGAAAAAGTATTGACTTATATTCAAGAAGATTCTAGATTAGAGGATTATGCGTTTGATTTGGAACAAACTTTTCGTTATCAAGAACACACTTTATCAGAGAAAGAAGAAGCCATCATTACCAAAGCTAGTAATGCTTTTGGTACAGGGGATGAAGTGTTCTATAACTTTGATAATGCAGATATTAATCTTGGAACGATTATAGATGAGAATGGCGAAGAAGAGGAACTTACCAATAGTAACTATCAAAAATTTATGAATAGTAAGGATCGAAGAGTACGAAAAGATGCCTTCACCGCTATGTATCACTATTTTGAAAGTTTTAAAAATACCATTTCGTCTGCTTATAAAGGACAAATCAAAGAAGATTTCTTTATGAGTGATGTTCGAAAATATGAAAATCCTTTAGCAATGAGTTTATATCATGATAATATTGATGTGTCTGTCTATCATAATCTCATTGATGCTGTCCATGAGCATCTAGGAGAAATGTATGACTATATGGAACTTCGTAAAAAAGCTTTGGGATTAGATGAGATGCATATGTGGGATATCTATGTAGATTTGGTAGATGCTACTCCTGATAATATTCCTTTTGAAGAGGGCAAGAGAATTTTAATGGAAGCTTTAAAACCATTAGGAGAAACTTATTTACAGGATTTAGAAAAAGCATTTCAAGAACGTTGGATTGATAAATTTCCAAGTAGTGGGAAAAAATCAGGTGCCTATAGTTGGGGATCTTATGATACATACCCTTATCTTCTTTTAAATTATAATGGTACCGTTGATGCGGTCAGTACATTAGGTCATGAGTTAGGACATTCTATGCATAGTTATTATTCTAATAAATATCAAAATTCTATGAATTGCAACTATCCTATCTTTTTGGCGGAAATAGCATCTACAGTGAATGAAGTATTAATCAATGATTATTTATATAAACATGCAAAGACGAAAGAAGAAAAGATGCTTTACTTAACAGAGTTTCTAGACAAAGTAAGGACGACCATTTATCGTCAGACAATGTTTGCTGAATTTGAAATGATAATGCATGATAAGTATGAACAAAATATTCCTATTACAGAAGAAGAATTAAGCAATACTTATTATGAATTAAATAAACTATATTATGGAGAACAGATTGTGAGTGATGAAGCAATTCGCTATGAATGGTTAAGAATTCCTCATTTCTATACCCCATTTTATGTATATAAATATGCAACAGGATTATCTTCCGCTATCGCTATTGCCAGTGACATCTTAAATGGCAAAGAGGGAGCACAAGAGAACTATTTGACATTCTTATCGAGTGGTGGAAGCGATTATCCTCTTTCTATCTTGAAAAAGACAGGGGTCGATATGACTACCAAAGAGCCAATTGAAAAGGCAATTGCGATGTTTAAGGATAAACTGGAAGAATTAAAGAAACTAATTTAAAACGTAGGTAGGTGGTAACATGAATAAAAGAGATTATTATGAGGTTTTAGGTGTCAGTAAGGATGCCTCTGATAAAGAAATAAAAAGTGCATTTAGAAAGTTAGCGAAACAGTATCACCCCGATGTCAATAAAGCACCTGATGCCGCCGAAAAATTTAAAGAAGCACAGGAAGCTTATGCTGTTTTAAGTGATGAAAGTAAGAGAAAACAGTACGATCAATATGGTCATGCTGCCTTTGATCAAATGAACGGGGGAGCTGGATTTGATTTCTCTGATTTTGATTTTAGTGATATTTTTGGAGACATCTTTGGTAGTGCTGGTTTCGGTTTCGGTGGTGGCGGAAGAAGAAGCAGCAATCGGAGTCGTAAAGGTGCCGATAAAATCATGCGGGTCAATCTTACGTTTGAAGAAGCTGTTTATGGAACGAAGAAAACCATTCATTTGAATGTTGCTGAAGAATGTGAAAAATGTGATGGAAAGGGTGGCTTAGGAGAAAAGACTTGTTCTAGATGTCATGGTACAGGAACGGTAACAGCCGAACAAAGAACCTTATTTGGAGCTTTTATGACGAGAACGACTTGTCCAAGTTGTAATGGAAGTGGCTCTACATTTGAAACTAGTTGTTCAAAATGTCACGGTAGTGGAACCGTTTCTAAAGATGTCGATTTAGAGGTAAAAATACCGGCTGGTGTCAATACTGGTAATCAACTTCGTTTAGCTGGTAAAGGGGATGCTGGTACTGCTGGTGGACCAAATGGAGATGTCTACTTGGAATTTTATGTGAAAGATCATGAGTTCTATGTTCGGGATGATAATGATATTTACTTAGAGATTCCGATTACCATTGCCGAAGCTGTCTTAGGATGTAAGAAAGAAATTCCAACCCTATATGGGAATGTGAAATTGACGATTCCCGAAGGAGCAGCTACTGGTGATAAACATCGTTTAAAGGGCAAAGGTATTGAGGATATCCATACTGGTTCTAAAGGAAACATGTATGTAGTAATTAATGTTGTGATTCCTCAAAAACTATCGAGAGACCAAAAGAAATTATTTGAGGAACTTAGTAAAACGAATCTCGAATGTAGTGATCAGTTTAAAAAGATAAGAGATTTTACAAACAAGAATGCGAAATAAAAGGGATAAAATATCTTTAAAATAAAGGAAAATTGAAAAAAAACTTGCTTTTATATTTTGAATATGATATTCTTAAAGTGTAAGCAAGATAGCTTATAGAAATTTGGGAGGTAAGTCTATGACTAAAACAGATTTAGTTAACTACATAGCTGAAGAGACTGGGTTAACAAAAGCAGATGCTACTCGTGCATTAGATGCCATGATGAGTGGAGTTATTAAAGGATTAAAAAAAGAAGGAAAAGTTACATTAACTGGATTCACTACTTTTACTGCTAAAAAGAAAGCAGCTAAGAAAGGACGTAATCCAAGAACTGGTGAAGTTGTCAACATTCCTGCTAGAGTAGCAGTAACAGTAAAAGCTGGTTCAAAATTAAAAGATGCATTAAATTAATTTTTAATGCTTTTTTTTTGTATCCTTTTGTGATATAATGTTATCGTAATGTAAACTAGAGGTGATATAAGTGACAGAGCAAGAAATGAACGAATTTAGAGAATTTTTTAGTAACAATCCATTGTTTGTATCTTCTAATTTTGAACAAGTAGGTAACCATGTATACGCTAAATCAGGTGTTTTGCAACAGATTAAGGATCAATATCCACAGTTAGATGTTAACGTAGATGTCAAATATACATTGGTAGATATTGCTAAGACTGTTTGGAAAGAAGAGAAAAAGAGGCAAGCAGCTGCTTCTAATCATGCAGAGGCTGCTAATAGTACCAGTGGTGAGAATAAGGCAGATACACAAGATCCTGATCAAAAAGATAAGGTGAATCGTGTTGTCGCATTTTTGAGAGATGTTATTCCAGAATATAAAAAATCAGATTATGGTTTTGTTGCTAGTGAGTTATTGAAATTAGGATATCCTGAATCAGAAGTGCTTTTTGGTATTGTGCAAGCTGGAAAAGATGGGATTATTTTAAATCCCAAAAAAGTGGTAGATTCCTACGAGAAACAACTTAAGCGGGAACACTTATTGCCAACAGCAGAAGGATATGTTGACCAACAGAATTTTGGTGCTCTTGGTAAGGCATTTTTTGAGAGTTATACTACTCGCGTGATTGATTATCAGGATATCGATTATCTTTTTAAAGAATTAGAGGAATCTGGTCATGCGTTGACTTTAGAACAACAAAAAGATGTGCGTACACATTTTGTTGCAGAATTGGCGAATGAGTTGACAAGCAAATATGAAAATACAAAGTTGCGTGGTGCTGTACTAGCCAATGAACTTTATCACGAATATGGTGATATAGGATTACCTTTCTGTTATCAAATATTGTTAGCAAATAGCAACGATGACAACAGATATGCTTTGGAATTTTCATATCAAAAGGCTTATGAAAGATATGGAAAAAATGAAGTTATCAATACTTTGCGAGAGATAGAGGCAAGTGGTTATTCAGAACAAGAAGCAGCACAAACCTTAATAAATACAAAGTGGCCTGCTAAAATGGTTCTGGAGACGGTTAAGAATGTTGGCCCTACTACCATTAGTCTTGATGTTGATTCTGTTATAAACGAGTATTTAGAAGCAATAGGCTATGGAAATGCTAACCATGCGGAACAGTCACAAAATACTGCTGGTGCTCAAGAAAATGCCGATGTTCAGGAAAATGTTGGTGATGAAAATAATCAGATGGGCGATGAACCTGATTTTGAACAGAATGGATATGGTGACCCTAATCTTAATTCTGGTATGGGACGTTCACGTAGAAGAAAATATCATATCGTTAGTCGGGAACAAGCGAAATCCTCTATTGATAAGAAAGCGGTTGTTGCTTGTATGATAGCAGCTGCTGGATGTTTATCAACGACAGTATTAGTTTCTATTTTTGGAGTAAACCCATTAGTAGCCGCTAAGAATTGCTTTGCTTCTTTAGCAGCCGTTAAGGCAGCCAATATTGGTTTAAGTCAATTATTACCTAATATGAAAGATTTTGTTGCTTTAGCAGCTTCTGTTAGTACAACTATTTTTGGAACTATTTCATGGTTAAGATTAGATAGAAAGAAAAAACAGATAGAAGCACAAGAAGCACTAGATTTGGCAGAAGGAGGAACTAAAAGAGTATGATAGAACAAGGAGATATTTTAACATTAGATGATCAAAAAAAATACGTAGCTGTTTCCATCCTTTCACTAGAGGGAAGTCAATATGTTTATCTAGTGAATAAAGAGAACTATAAAGAATTTATCATTGGCGAGTTGATAGGAGATAGTGGTGTCGACGAGGTGGATGATCCAGACTTGTTGGAGACATTAATTATTAAATTTAATGAAGACTTAAAAGAAAGTCTTCCTAAAATTATTGAACAGTATATGTAAAGAAAGAGAAGATGGAGAAATCCATCTTTTTTAGGAGACAAATGAAAGAAGAAATTAAAAATATTTTGAAAGTTTTGGAAGAACGTGGGTATGAGGCTTTTGTGGTCGGTGGATATCCTAGAGATTATTATTTAGGAAGAAAAAGTGAAGATTATGATATTTGCACGAATGCTACTCCAGAGCAAGTTCAAGCATGCTTTAAAGAGGTTGTATCTACTCATTATGGTTGTACAAAATTGGTTTATCACGGAATACCCGTAGAGATTACAACCTACCGAAAAGATATTCAATATACGGGAGTTAGAACACCTCATATTCAATTTGTTTCAACGTTATTAGAGGATTTAGAAAGACGAGACTTCATCATGAATACCGTTTGTATGGATAAGGAGGAACACTGGATAGATCAATTAGGTGCGAAAAAAGATTTGGATGAAAAAATCATTCGTTCTGTAGCAAATCCTTTTCAAAAATTACAACAAGATCCTTTCCGTATTTTACGGGCGATTCGTTTTGCAACCATCTTAGATTTTGAGATAGAAGAAACTCTCCAAGAAGCGATTACAACCTGTGCATCTTTCTTGGAGCATTTATCTTTTTATCGTAAAAAGGAAGAGTTGGATAAGATTTTTTCCTCTCCCAACGTAGAAAAGGGAATTAGGTTACTACAAAAGTTTCATCTAGGGAAAGTATTGGCATGTGATTTTTCTCATTGTCAAATCATTTTTGATAAAGAAATGATTTGGGCACAAGTGTTGAACACCAATCAATATCCTTTTACGAGAGAAGAACAGTCTAAAATAAAAAATATCCAATACCTGATGTCTTTCAAAGAAATGACACCTTTTATGCTTTATCAATATGGGTTAGAGTATGGAAAACTATACTATGCATGGAAGAACTTACCACTTTCATTATTGGAACAACAATATCAAGCATTACCAATTCATCATCGTCAAGATATTGCTTTATCGAAAGAGAAACTGATTTCGCTTGGATATCATCCTTCGCAAGTCTATCCCTTGTTAGAAAAAAGCATTGTAGAGGGGACAGTCAAGAATATAGAACAAGACCTTTTATTGTTTCTGCAATCATATTCTAACAATCCTATCATATGATAGAGTAGGTATGAAAAAAATTCTGTTCTTTATGCTCTTTGTTATTATCATAAATTGTACGTTTTTATGTATTCATATTTATTCTAGTCGTTTAAAAACGATTGATATTCAACTGAAAGAAAATGAATTAGCAGTTGTCTTTCTTTCTTTAAAGGAAAGTAAATCTCTTCTGTTAAAAAATCAAGAAGAATATATTTTGTATGTTTTAGATTATCAAGGAGAACAAGAACTGTATTCTACGATTTCTCTTTTTAGTAGAAATTTACAGTATGTCTTTATGAGGGAGGAATATCCGCTCATCTATCCTTATAAAGTACTTCTAGACCATATTGTTGTTTTAAAGAATCTTCAACTAGAAAGAAATCGTTTTTATTTTCATGATAAAACTTTTTGTATAAATGAGACTAAAAATTGTGATTATATTTATTTGACGAAAGAAATTCCCATAGAAAATCCTGTTAATGTCATTTTTTATGATGAAAATCTTTCTTCTGACTATATTGAATCTCTTCATCAAAAGTGGGGGGATTTTTACAAAATTACTAGTCGCAGTTACACGATTCTATTTGTCAAAGAGGAATACGAAGTGATACATTTAGAACGTTAATTATTGATAAACGAAAAAGAGTATGTTATAATAAAGTAGAAAATGGAGGTTAAAAAATGAATAATACAAATGGAGTACAACAACCAGTTGGAATGCAACAGCCAGTAGCAAATGGAATGGCACCTATGCCAATGGTAGCACCTGCTAAACCAGTTGATAAAGAGACTATTATGAAATGGTCAGGGGTAGCTGCTGGGGCAGTACTTTTGATAGCAAGTTTTTTACCATATGTAAAGATTTCTATGTATGGAGTAACTAATTCTGCTAATCTTTGGGATAGTTGTCCAACGTTCTATGGCATTGTTTATGTTTTAGCAAGTCTTATTCCAATGCTTACGTATTTTCTACAAAAAGGAAAACATGTATCTTATTTTTCTGTAGGGTATGTTCTTTCTTTAGCATTATCTGTTGAGACTTTAGATTATGTTTCTATTGGATATTGGTTAATGGTAATCGCAGCTCTTGTGCTTCTTGTTTTGAATGTAATGGATGATATTCCAACATTTAAAGCAATGTTGCCACAACAACAACAGCCAATGCAAGTATTACCAAATATGCAAGTAATGCCTGTGAACCAACAACCAGTAGCTCCAGCTAACAATGTGGTAGCGCCAACTGTTCAAAATGTTCAGGTATGTAGTCATTGTGGTCAACCAAGAAAAAGTCCAGATGATCAATTTTGCCAAGGTTGTGGACAAAAGTATGAATAAAAAGGCTTAAGCCTTTTTTTCTTGCCCAAAAGAATAGTTTCTTGTATAATGGTGGTAGGTGGTTTTATGGAACAAGTTCTAGAGTTATTAAAAGAAAAGACTTATCAAATTCCCAAGATATTTTTACTACAGTATCATAAACTTAACTTAACTGATCAGGAATTTATTATGTTATTTTACTTGTGGAATCGTGCGGATAATCAGTATAACCCCAAACAGATTAGTGAAGATTTAAGTATTCCCTTACAACAAGTACTAGAAATTATTAATAATTTATCTGAAAAAGGATGTTTGAGTTGGGATGTAGTCATGCAAGATGGAATCCGAAATGAGGTAATCTCTTTACAGTTACTTTATGAAAAGTTAGCGTTTTTACTAATGGATAAAAAGGATGCTTTAGAACCTAATGATTTATATGCTACTTGTGAACGGGAGTTAGGACGACAGTTATCTCCTTCAGAAATAGAAACTATTCGGGGATGGATAGAAACGGGAACCTCTGAAGAAACGTTGATTTTAGCTATTCAAGAAGCTGTTTATAATGGAATTACTCATTTTCGTTACATCGATAAAATTTTGATGGAGTGGGAGAAAAAAGGAATTAAAACGAAAGCGGATGTAGAGAAGAATCGTCGAAATTTTAAGAAATCAAAAGTAAATAAAGAATTAATAGATTGTGATTGGTTAAATGATGACGGACAAGATAGTTGAGTATTTAGATTCTCTATATCCTAATCCACGATGTGAGTTACAATATCAAAAAGACTATGAATTACTAATAGCGGTTATGCTAAGTGCACAAACGACAGATAAAAGAGTCAATATGGTTACTGCTGTTTTATTTTCAAAATATCCTACTTTAGAAGCATTAAGGGATGCTCCAATTGAAGATTTAGTGGAGATTATTAGACCGATTGGTACTTATCAAAGAAAATCAGAAAATATTAAAAAGATTGCGGATTCTCTTATCCAAAGAGGGGGAATGGTACCGAATGATCGAGCATTCTTGGAGAGTTTAAGTGGGGTAGGACATAAGACAGCGAATGTGGTTCTATCCAATTTATATGGAGAGAATTGTGTAGCGGTAGATACGCATGTGAGCCGGGTAAGTAAGCGATTAGCGCTCGCAAAACCAAATGATGATGTCTTAACCATTGAAAAAAAATTAACGAGAAAATGGAAAGGCTATTCTCTTGGACGATTACATCATCAATTGGTATTATTTGGTAGATATTACTGTAAGGCACAGAATCCCTTATGCGATAATTGTCAATTACAAAATTTTTGTCTAGAATATAAAAAAAGAAAAGCGAAATAGATTTTCTTTTTTTGTTGACAAAGATTTTTTTTTTGTACTATAATAAACAACAAAACAACGGAGGTGAGATAGTGGAAAAATGTCAATTACCGGTAATTGTCCTAAATGATCTTATGTTGCTTCCGTACAATGAACTACGTTTAGAACTAGATAGTAAGATAGGAAATCAAATTGGAAAAGCCTTGGACTTAATTGATGAAACGAGAGTTTTGGTAGTGACAAAGGTAAATCCCCTTGAAGAGACTACCCCATTAAAGGATATGCCAAGGGTTGGAACCATTTCGGAAATTACCAGTAAGTTAGAACTTCCTAATGGAAAAGTGCGTATTGTCTTACGAGGAATTGATCGTGCTATGGCGACAGAATATAATCATACTTTTGCGAAAGTGATAGAGGCAACTGTTGAGACGATAGAAGAGCCTATGGTAGAAGTAGAACTCAATATCGCCATTACTAGAAAATTGAAAAAAGAATTGGATAGTTATATTAAGATGGTTCCTACGATTAGTAATAGTGTTATTGCTAGAATTGATAGTGCGACAACGATTGGCAAGATTACTGATATCATCGTCAATTATCTATCTTTGCCATTAGAGAGAAAAAGAGAATATCTAGAGTGTCCTGATTCTTTAAAGAGAACCGAAATGATCTTGGCAGATATCTATCAGGAAGAAGCTTTATTTGAAATAGAAAAAAGAATTGATAATAAAGTAAAAGATTCTTTGGAAGATTCCCAAAAAGATTATCTTTTACGTGAAAAAATAAAATTAATCCAAGAAGAATTAGGAGATGTTTCCCTTCACGATCAAGAAATTCAAGATTTGAAAAAAAAGTTTGATTCCTTAGTATGTAGTGATGCGGTAAGGGAAAAGATTCTCTTTGAACTTCATCGATATGAGGCTTTATCCGCGAACTCTCCAGAGATAGGCATGCAGAGAAATTATTTGGATTGTCTTCTTCGATTGCCATGGAATCAAGAGACGAAAGATTTAGAAGATTTTCACCAAATTCGGAAAAGTTTAGATGCTTCTCACTACGGTTTAGAGTCTGTAAAAACAAGAATTATTGAGTACTTAGCAGTTCAAAAATATAGTCATCATACGTTTGGACCTATTCTTTGTCTAGTAGGCCCTCCAGGAACTGGTAAAACGACATTAGCGCGTTCGATTGCGAAAAGTATTGGACGTCATTTTGTCAAAATATCGGTAGGGGGAGTAGATGATGAAGCTGAAATTGTTGGTCATCGTAAGTCTTATCTGGGAGCTAGTCCCGGAAGAATTATTACCGGCATGATGACTGCAAGTAGTAACAATCCTGTCTTTTTGATTGATGAGGTAGATAAATTATCGAAGGGTATCAAAGGGGATCCAACAAGTGCGTTACTAGAAGTATTAGACGCGGAACAGAATGCATTCTTTCATGATAATTATTTAGAAATGGAATATGATTTATCCAACGTTATGTTTATTTTGACAGCAAATTCGACAGATAATATTCCATTACCATTATTAGACCGATTAGAAGTGATTGAAATATCTGGTTATACAGAGTTAGAGAAACGGGATATTGCGAAAAAATATTTGATTCCCAAACTATGTAAAAGTCATGGATTAGGTTATTTAAAGGTGTATGATCAGGTTATTTTGAATATTATTCGATACTATACGAAAGAATCTGGAGTGAGGGAATTAGAAAGACAGTTAGCGAAAGTGATTCGTAAGATTGTTACTTCTATCGTTGTCAATCATCAAATGGAAAGACCTATTTTAACGGTCGATAATGTGGAAAAGTATTTAGGACACCGTAAATTTACTAATAAAAATGTGGTATTAGAACATCCTATCGGTGTTGTTAGTGCGCTTTCTTATACTCCTTATGGAGGGGAAGTATTATCGATTGAAGTCAATTATTATAAAGGGTCAGGGAAACTCATTCTAACGGGTTCTTTAGGAGATGTCTTAAAGGAGAGTGCGACGTTAGCACTTTCTTATATCAAAGCAAATAGTGATACTTTTGGTATTGATTATCAAGCATTATGTGATAATGATATCCACATTCATATTCCCTCTGGTTCGATTACAAAGGATGGACCGAGTGCGGGGGTCACTCTTGTAACTTCTCTTATTAGTGCATTTGCGCATATTCAGTTAGATAAAGATATTGCGATGACAGGAGAGATTACCTTAAGAGGAAATATTTTGCCAGTGGGAGGTCTTAGGGAGAAGTGTTTAGGCGCCATTCGTAATCATATTCACAAAATCTTTATTCCTAGAGAAAATTTATTTGAGTTAGAAGATTTTCCAAAAGAAATTACCGATTCTTTAGAATTTATTCCAGTTACAAATTACATGGAAATTTATGAAGCATTAATGCAAAAGAAATAGAATAGGAGCTGCATATGGAGGAAACATTTTTAGAAAATAATACTCTTGTTTGTTTAAAATTTATTCAGTCTATGTTAGTGCAACAAGATGTGAAAGAATTTTTGGAAGAAGCCAAAAATGAAGAATTTGATTATACATCGATTGCTATGTTGCAGTTAACTAGAGATTATGTAAAAGCTTTAACAATGGATTATTCTCTTCCAGACGATGTGAAATATAATGTAGAAAGTTATGTGAGTACTTGTCGGTTTGAGGTTTTCAATCAAGAAGAATCAGAGGATGAACGAAAAAAACGATTTGAAATTAGTAACGATATCGTGTGTTTGATTCATGGTTCCTATGGAAAAGAGCCTTATCCATATTTTCCGTCTTTGATTAATCACTTTTATCCTCACTCTTTCTCACGGACGTTGATGCATTTACAGTATCTTTCAAACACAGATATTATCAAAGAACAACTTTGCATGTTAACTACCTTAGAATACTATATTTTATTGAGTCATTTAATCTTAGAAGATGAGGAATTTATGGAAATAGGAGTCGCTTTTTTACTACAGGATTCTTACTTTATAGGTGTGACTGCTCTTTTGGATAGTTATCCTTATTTAGAAGATAATCCAACATTTCTCAAACGAGTAAAGAAAATACTCACTTATAATGAAGAGTTATTAGCGATTTATCACGGAGCTCCAGAAGAGTCTAGTGACTACTATTTAGAAGAGAGTGATATGGATATCGTAGGGGACAGAAGATTTTGGAAACAACATCAAAAGTTAAAAAAGAAAATGGCGAAACTAAAAAAAGGTTCATAGAATCTTTTTTTTTGCATATTTTTTATTGATAGGAGAGATGCTATGCAAAAGATAATTCCTTTTAAGAAGGAAATTTTGTTTAAGAATACGATTGAAGAAATTACTAGTATTTCGATGGATCATCATTTAGATAGAGAAGACTATGCTGTTAAAGGAAATTTTATTGTGGAAGGGGAATATATCAGTTCTGGAAAAAAGGATACTTTTCATTTTGAAATTCCCTATTTAGGATATTTAGAGGATCATTATAAAGTGGAGGATATCGAACTGGATATCGATGATTTTTATTATGAGATTGTCGATAAAAACAAATTATCCATTCATGTGGATATTTTAGTAGATAAATTAGCCGAAAAACCATTACTAGAAGAGATAGAACCGGTAGCTACCGTAAAGGAAGTAATTCCTGAACATCAGGAGGAGTTGATTGATAGAGTAGATACGAAAGAAGTTGAGAATGTCTTAACGAATGATATGGAGTTAGAAGAGGCTTACATGACTTACAAAGTATATATTGTAAGAGAGGGAGATACCGTTTCTTCTATTTTAGAGAAATATCAAATTACGGAGGAAAAACTTCGTCAATACAATGTCATTAATGAATTAGCAATCGGGGATAAATTGATTATTCCAAATGAGAGCCATTAATGAATTACTACGGAATCTCCAAATAAAACCAATTCAATATCAAAAAATAGGCAATGCTACCATTGTAACGACGAAAGATCGAAAATATGTGATTAAAAAAAATAAGCATCCTATTTATGATTATTTGAATCAGAGAACTTTTTCCTATTATCCTAAAACAAGAGTAGTAGGAGACTATGAGATAGCAGAGTATATTGAAGAGATAGCTCCTACACCACCAGAACAGAAAATGACAGATTTGATTATGCTCGTCGCTCTTTTACATACGAAGACGACTCATTACAAATTAGTAGAAGAATATAGTTATCAAGATTTATATGAAAGTATCAAAGGAAATATTGCCTATTTAGAACAATTTTATAATCAAAAAATGGATATGGTAGAATCAGAAATTTTTATGAGTCCTAGTTCTTACTTGTTAGCGAGACATATTACTTCTATCTATAACATGTTGAAATATAGTAGAGAACATTTAGATAAATGGTATGAGAAAGTAAAGGATTTTAAAAAGATTCGTTTAGTAATTTTACATAATCATCTGTCACTGGATCATTTTTTAAATAATCAACTTATTAGTTGGAATAAAGCAAAGATAGGACCTCCTATCTTTGACCTTTATATTCTCTATCAAAATACCTATTTATCCTTTGCATGGGAAGAGATTTTTAAACAGTATTTATCTTCTTATCCCTTAAAAGAAGAAGAAAAAGATTTATTTTATATCCTCATCAGCATTCCTAAACCTTTGGAATTTACGCAGCGAGAATATCAAAATGTAGCCATGGTTCAGGGACAGTTGCGCTATTTAGATCATACGAGTCATTTTCTAGAAGAAATGAAAAAAGTAAGCAAGTAATGCTTACCAAAGAATACGAAAAAATGAGAAAAAAAGAAAACATACAAATAAAAATAATAGAAAAATATTGAATCGCGTAAGTAGGAAAAAAGTAATGATTAGTTGGTAGAATAACAAAATGGAACAGATACATAGCCATATCCACCAGAAGCCTCGTTTTCTCCACCAATTCATGATATCACCTATGATAATATATGGAATGTTGGATGATTGGTGAGTATTTCTAAAAAAATATCGAAATTATTATTTTTTTGATTGACATCTAAAAATTGTAGTTGTAAAATAGTCGATAAAATTTAGTAAAGGAGGTAAATTGGTTGAAAACGAAGACATTAGTAGAAGCTTTGCAAGAAAAATTAGTTAAAATTGCTACAGTACTTTTGTGTGCCATGGTTATTGGCCTTAGTTTCAGTAGTGAAGTAATTATGAAACTATTTTATTCACCAATTGCTTCTGCTGATAATGTGAATTACACACGTGTTGCAGATCCTAGTACGATGGAAACTTATTTAAATTCTGATGTATTAGGAATTGCACAAAGTTCTAGATACGCAGGTCGTATTTGGACTGATAAAACGGTTTTTGCGTTAGGAAACAGTGATAGCCGTTTTGATGGAACTACGCTTAGTTTAGACCGGAATGATGATGGTTCAACAGATCAAATTTCTGTGAATACTGACTTCCTTCATGTCTTTTCTGCGATTGGTTCTAGTCAAGTAGTAAATCAACAAGCATCAAAACCACTCGACGTTATTTTATTACTTGATATTTCTACTTCTATGACAAATAGTAGTCAAAATGGAAATGATTCTCTTCATGAAGTAATTAATGAAGCGAATTTATTAATTTCCCAGTTAATGGGTGATGATCCCGCAATACATGTCCATAAGGATAACCGAGTAGGGGTTGTCGTATATGGTGGTGGAGCTCAAGAGATTTTGCCACTAGGACATTATCAATCATCAAAAAATAGAACATATATGGAGATAAGCGCAACAACTGCAAAAGATACAAAGGCTTATTTTTCACAAATTAGGACGACAGTAGAGGGTGGTTATTCTAAAACTAGCGAGTATATGTTTGCCGATGCGACTTACTTGCAGGGAGCTCTTGCTGTCGGCATGAAAATGCTTGCTGAAGAGAAGAATACAACCTACTATGATGAACTTACTCGTAAGGAGGAACCTAGAACCCCTGTACTAATTGTCTTAACAGACGGTGCTACTAATATTGTTAGTGCTACGAGTACAAGTGGTGGTGGACGTACTTCTTATAATTGGTGGGATCCAATGACAGGAGTGATTGCTACTAATAGTGCCGATGAACGATATGCCGCTGCTGGAGGAAATCCTTTTTATACAGATTGTAATCCAGATACTGGTCATGGTAGCAGTAATAGTGGAAGAAATAGTGTAAAAAATAGAAACCTTGAAATTCAAGCTATTTCTCCGAGAACGATTTCCAACTTATTACTAGCTGGTTATTACAAGAATAAAATTCAAGCACATTATAACACTTCTATGTTAGGGTTCTCGATTGGATATAATGTAGGTGGTGTTGGTGATTATGCTACAGAACAATTGTTAGCAACTATGGATCCAAGAACTTATTTTGGATCTAGAAGTAATGTATTACCACTAGCGCAAGCGGAAATTACCGAAACAAGGAATGCTTTGGAGCATTACATTAATAATGAGAACGTTACTATGAGATTTCCAAGAGATCCTAATGAACATCATATTTGGCTAAATAATGACTATGCCAATTTCACTTGGAATCACTTAAGTGGTGATGAAAAACAATATGATATTACCTCATTTGATCAACTTTATTACATTAATAAATATTACACAGCAAATAGTGGAGATTTAAATAGTATTTTTGATGAAATCTTTGAACAGATTAACACATCAACTTTCAATCCTATTAGTGGAAGTAATGATATTGGTGTAGATGATTCTTTAACGTATATGGACCCTATTGGAAAATATATGGAAATAAAGAATGAAGGAGTATCTGTTAATGATCAAAAATATGATATGTCCTTATTACTCTTTGAAGAAATGCATGGTTTAGTAAAATCTGCTATTTATGATTATTCTTTCTCTAGTACTCATTTAAAGAATGGTTCTTTCCAACCAGGATGGTACGATAAGGAAGGAAATTTCAAAGGGGACGGAGAAACAGATGGAAAATGGGAAGATGGAGATATTTATTATCTTGATATAGGTACTACAAGAAAGTATATTTCTACATTGAGTGAAGATGAAACCCATCTAACTGATAAAGAAAGACATACTGTTTATACCATTTATCGTTTTGCAGAAGATACTGTTTCTAGAAATGAAGATGTTATTAATCCATGTTATGAATTAGCATCGAATACTACTTATAAATTAAGTGACATTCGTGTTTGGATTGAGGATACAGGAGATTACACCGATGAAGATACTGGAAGTGCTGTTAATTTAGGGTATAATCAAGCTCTCTATATTAATATTCCAACGAATGCGTTACCAATTCAAACAGCAAACATTTCTATTAAAACAGATGGTACTATTGATTATGAAACGGCTGTGAATTACCGAATCAATAAACCGGATTCTAAATCTAACCACGTAACACCAATTCGACTATTCTATGGTGTTGGTGTAGATAGTTCTATCATGAGTGACGATGGTATGGATATTGAGATTTCAAAAGTACCACTTGAATATGTGAGTAGTCATACGGCTTCTGATGGAGTTTACTTCTTATCTAACTATTATAGTAATACGGTTTATAGTGGCTATGTAACAGATGATTATAATGGTGATAGAACTAGAGGAGATCCAAATGCTACATTCTCACCATCAGAAGATAATCGTTATTACGTTTTTCAAAAACCTTTAGTTCTTTATAAGAGCGATGTGGAATCTTATGAAGAAATTCCTCTAGATGGGGATGATTATGAGGAATTTATTCATAGTCATGAAGAAGATATGGTAGATGATATTAGTGACCTTGATTCTAATGCTTATTACTATATTGTTTTGGATTATTATACGAATAGAGATTCTCAAGGAATAGAGAGTCATGTAGCGGTTTCTCGTAAAGGTTCTGAATTTGGTAGTGCTTTTGCAGCTACTAATGGAGATTTAGAGGTAGGCTATGGAGAATATCTCGTTTGGTATAACTTAGCAAATCCAGATGCTCCATTTTCAGAAAATACAAAGAATTTTAGTACTACGAAACCAGATGAAGATGGTACTTGGGTAATTGCTACGAAACCAGGTGGATTACGTACTGGAGATATGGCTCAAAGACTTTTAGCAAAAACTGAGAATCGTACTTCCACTTCTTACAATGTTAATATTCCAATTGTAGGGAATAGTACAAGTTCTGAGAATATTACGATTGATAACTATCTTGGAAACAATGGTAGAATTGTTATCCCAGACCGGTTATTAGAGATTACTAAGGAAGTAGAGGCTGTCGGTGGCGAAAATAAGGCTGATGAAAACTTTGCTTTCGAAGTATGGATAGAAAATTATGTAGGAGATCATAATGCCATTGATTTAATTAAAAATCCATATTCTAATAGATGGCAGTTAAGAATTGAAAGTATTGATGTTCTTACCAATAATCAAGGATTGCTACAAACTGGTAGTGATGAAAATCGAGAATTAGCAGTTTATCAAATTGGTAATGACCGATATTATGTATATATAGGTGCGAATGTATCAGAAGGAGATGCAGATGTTTATCACTTATATTCAGCGAGTGATAGTGAAGAACACTTACAACTTAGAGGAGTAGGACGAACAACCTATGTTTCTGATACAACAGGATTACCAACTACTGGTAACATAAAATATAGCCAAGCAAGTGGATTAAATACAGTTGGTTCTATGGATTTCTGGATTCAGACTGTCTATTTAATACCAGTGAAAGAAGTAGATGTCTCATGGACTTGGGATGCTAGCAGAGCTAGTCAATATCGAACTCGTTCAGAATTTGTGATTTCCCATATTGATTCTATGAGAAGAGGAGATGCCCAAATTTCATCTAACTATTCTACTAGAACCAATTATTTGACAAAGAGACTTGTCTTTGGATATAGTAATAAAGATGAAATTCCAGAACAACGACCAGAAGGATGGAGCGAAGAAGAATGGGATTGGGCAAGAGATATTGAACATAATGCCAATAAAGCAAGATTTACTCTTCAAGCAGGAGAGGGATTAGGCTTTTTAGGACTTGATGATCATATTGATTATCATGTAACAGAAATGCTTACGCAAGACCAATTAGATGAAGGTTACACATTTGATCGAGTTCTCGATGAAGATAATCAACAGAGTGAAGTTACTTCTGATGGTAATAATCATACCGTATCAGGAGTAGTAGATGACTTAGTTGGTGAACACTTCATTAATCATTATCGTGCAAGATATGATTTAACTCTTAAGAAAACTGTTCGTGGAGCAGATGGAGATCTTACGAAAGATTGGACATTCCATATTCGTTTAACTCCAGTGGATGGAGAGACGATTCCAACGGAATATTCTTATGATGGTAGTAAGGAAGGCCAGTTACAATTTGAAGAGAAAGATGGCTATTATGAAGCTACTATCACTTTAAAACATAATGAATCAATCACTATCCACAACCTTATTTCCAATACCACTTATGAGATTATCGAAGAAGGTGCGAATGAGGATGGTTATACAACGGTTGTTACAGATGACAATAATACTGGTATAGTAGATGAAGATGAAACAATCGAGTTTGTGAATACTAACTTATCAGAGCATGATTTAACGATTCGTAAGACAGTTACTGGAAATGCCGGAGAACAAGAACGTGAGTGGATATTTGATATCACGTTAATCCCACAAGAGGGAGTTACATTAGCAGATCATTATCAAACGACTGGCTCTAAGGGATTAGGAGAGATGACTCTAACTCCTAAGGGAGATGGAAGTTATCTTGGAACCGTTTCTATTAAACATAATGAAACGATTACGATTCAAGATTTACCAGAAGGAACGCGTTATCAAGTTGTTGAGCGAGGTGCGAACCAAGATGGTTATGAAACAACGATTACTGGTGAAACAGAGGGTGTGTTAGAAAATCATCTTCAAATTGAGATATCTTATGTAAATAATAGATATTCTCGTCATCAGTTAGAAATTAAAAAGATTGTGGATGGAATGGCTGGAGATGTCAATAAATATTGGACATTTGAAATAACGTTTATTCCATCAGACGATGTTAAATTTGAAACAGAATATCCTTATACAGGTGGTCATAGTATTGAAGGAGTAGAAGATCCTCAAGATAGTGTCTTAAAGTTAGTGGATCAAAAGGATGGTACTTATACTGGTTCAATCACTTTACGCCATGGTCAAACGATTACTATTCGCAATATTCCTGAAAGAACACAATATTCCGTAGTGGAAAAAGAAGCAAATAGTGACCGCTATATGACGGAAAGTACGAATAGTACAGGAGAATTAGTAGATCCAAAAACAACCGTAACCTTTAAGAATACGAAATGGTCACGACATAATTTACGAATTGAAAAAGAAGTCGTTGATTTGACAGAGGGAGATTTTGATTTTACAAAAGATTGGACGTTTGAAATAACGTTGATTCCTGCAAATGGCATTTCTTTAGAAGATAGTTATCCATATGTAGGAGAATCCACCATTCCAGGAGTAGAACCTCCAAAAGATGGTACTTTACAATTAACCAATAATCATGATGGAAGTTATACAGCAACGATTACTTTGAAGCATGGTCAGGCTATTACGATTCAAGATTTACCAGAAAGAACAAAATATTCAGTAACTGAACAAGAGGCAAATCAAGATGGTTATTTAGCGCATTCGACAGATAATCGATCAGGAATTGTGACAGCTGAAACGACCACAATCAAATACACGAATACTAAATTACCAAATCAAACACTTACCATTGCAAAAGAAGTAAGTGGTAATGATGGGGATCTTCTAAAAGAGTGGACATTCTATATTCATTTACAACCTAAAGATGGAGAAACTCTTTTAGAAAACTATCCATACAAAGGAATGACAACTTTGGATGGAGTAGAGGCTCCAGAAGATGCAGAAATGACATTTGAACCACAAGAGGATGGTAGTGTTTTAGGAATTATTACTTTAAAACATGGACAAGGAATTACTCTTTATAATCTTCCAGTAGGAACGATTTATGGAGTAGAAGAAGTAGAGGCAAATCAAGAAGATTATATGACAAAAGTTAGTGCTTCTACCTCTGGAACTATTTTAGAGGATGCTGCCGCTATCCTAGTATTTGATAATCATAAAATATCTGAGGTTGATTTGACAATCTCGAAAATAGTAGCGGGTTTAGCAGGTGATAAAGAAAAAGAATGGAATTTTGTGATTACGTTCACTCCTGCTGAATATGTAACTTTAAAAGATTCTTATGAGTATACAGGAACTCGTTCTGGAACCTTATCCCTTACTTCTAATGGGGATGGTAGTTATAGGGGAACTATTCAATTAAAACATAGAGATAAAATTACCATTCAAGGATTACCAGAAGAAACACTATATAAAATCGTTGAATTAGAAGCGGATCAAGATGGTTATATTACGACATTTGATGGTAGAACGATTGGACGATTAACAGCAGAGGGAACCGAAGTTTCTTTCACCAATACAAAATTAGGAAAAACAAATTTAACGATTCAAAAATTCGTGAAAGGAAATCTTGGTGAGAAAGAACGCTTATGGCATTTTCACATCACCCTTATTCAACCAAAAGTAGTAGAACTTGCAGATACATATTCTTACCAAAAAACGACGATTGTTGATGGTAAGACAGTGGAACAAGGAACTCTATCATTAACCAAGAATGCGGTAGGAAACTATGAAGCGGAAGTTCTTCTAAAAGACGGAGAAGCGATTACGTTGTTGGATTTACCAGAAGGTACTAAATATATTGTGGAAGAAGTAGAAGCAAATCAAGATGGCTATGTTACTTCTTATACAGACAATACAGTAGGTGAATTGTATGATGAAACACCAACCGTAACCTTTACAAACTGGAAATATACGAATCGTAATTTAGTTCTTGAAAAACAATTAAAAGGAAATGGTACAGAGAAAAATAAAGAGTGGAATTTTGAAATTATTATTACACCAGAAGAGGGATATCCTCTATTAGAACAATATCCTTATCAAGGATTTGGTAAGGAAGATGGATTCATTGAATTTATCAAGATGGAGGATGGTAGTTATCATGGCACAGTTCAATTGAAAGGTGGTCAAAAGATTCTTCTTGAAAATTTACCATATGAGGCAACTTATGAGGTAATTGAAAAAGAAGCTAATAAGAATCACTATCAAACTACTGCGACTAATGATACTGGTACTCTTGTAGAAGAAACTACAGAAGTTCTCTTTGTCAATGAAAGAGATATTGAAAATCCACATACTTTAGATGAAGGATCAAAATATATGATGATGTTGATAATGAGTATCATCGTGATGATTAGTACAATTTTCTATTATAAAAAACAAGAAGGTTCTAGTGAAAACTAGAACTTTTTTGATGGGAAAATAGCATGAAAAAGAGAAAGTAGGAATATATTGTATTAGGTGACAATATGAAAATAGGTGATTTGGTTACTCGATATTCTCATGATAACGATTTAATTTTTAAAATTACGGATATAGAGGGAGATATCTATTATTTAAAAGGGATTAATGTACGACTTTATGCAGATAGTACGTTAGAGGATTTAAAAAAATATGATGGTAAAGTAGATATTGAAGAAGAAAGTGTTTTTCAGGAGAGAATAAGAGAACGACAAGATATCGAACGGGACGAATATTTTTATTTACCAGGTAAGATATTGCATATTGATGGGGATAGGGAATATTTAGATCGATGTCTCCATTTTTATGAAGAGATGAATATTGCCTCTTTAGGAATTGTAGAACAAGAAGAAGTAATTGCTTCTAAGATTTATGAACTACTAGAAAAATATAAACCGAATATTGTCGTGATTACAGGTCATGATGCTTACTATAAAAGAAAAGGGGGAATTCATGATTCCCAAGCCTATAAGAATAGTATGCACTTTGTAGATGCCATTCAAGAAGCAAGAAGATATGAAAGTAGTCATGAGAAATTAATTATTATTGCGGGTGCTTGTCAATCCAATTATGAAGCATTGATTAAAGCGGGCGCTAACTTTGCTTCTTCTCCGAAAAGGATTAATATTCATGCGTTAGATCCTGCAATTATCGCTGCTAAAATGAGTCTTTCGGATATTAATAAAGATATTGAATTAAAGAATATTATTGAGAGTACGAAATATGGTTCTAGTGGTGTAGGAGGTATTTTGACGAAAGGAACGATGTACATGGGTTATCCAAGATGAATGGTAGTTTTATGAGAAAAAAATTAGAGCCATATGTTGGAAAAAATGTTAAAATACGGTACAGTTTAGGAAGAAATAAATATGAAAAATATCATGGCATCTTGAAACAATTGTTTCCGAATATCTTTCTAATAGAGGAGGATAACGGAAATTATAAGTGCTTTTCTTATAGTGATATTCTTACTAAAAATGTTCGTCTAAGTTTCAAAGAGTAGAAAAGAATTTATTTTTTATTCTTTTTTTATTTTGTCTATCGAAAAATATGTTATAATGAAAGTAATGATATAGAGTGTAAACAACTAAGTTATCAGTAAGGAGGAAAATATGTTTTGTGGAAAATGTGGCGCACAAATGGATGTTGGTGCGACTTTTTGCCCAAAGTGTGGAGCAAAAGTAGCAGAAAAACCAACTTTTTGTGGAAAATGTGGTGCGCAAATGGATGCTGGTGCAGCTTTTTGCCCAAAGTGTGGCAATAAAAATGAAGTTAAGGAAGAATCTTCCGTATTGAAAGATAAAACTTCAACAGAACCAGAAGAACTTTCTCAAGAGGAAAATCAAAAAGAAACAGAAGAAAAGAAAAAGGCAAAGGAAACTAGTAAAGGAAAGAAAACAAATTCCAAAGGAGAGAAATCAAAAGAAAAATTGCCAGAAGAAACTGCTTCGGAAGAAGAAATACAGGAGACTTCAGAGAAACCAAGCGTAGACGCAGTTGAGAGTAAAAATGAGAAACCTGAAAATATAGTAGAAGTATCAAACGTATCTACTACTGAAAGCGAAAATGTTCCAGTAATGGATAATACAATGGTTCCTTCCGTAGAAAATGAAGTTACTCCGGTAATGGATACGATGACTCCTCCTGTAGAGAATGTTACTCCAACAGAATCACCTGTTGCAGTTGCTTCTACGGAAGTAGTATCTCCAGTCTTACCAGTGAACGGTATGGAAACAGGTGCTCCTGTTTTACAAGGACAACCTGTAATGCCAGTTGCTAATAAAAAGAAAAAATTATGGATATGGATTGGTGTAGCAGCAGTAGTTGTTGTAGTAGTGGTAGTTGCCGTTCTTTTCCTACTTCATAATGGGGATTCAAAACGTGCGAAAGTTCTTGTCAATATTGAAAAAAGTCCTTATTTAAAATTCACCGTCGATGGTCAAGATTTTTATTTAGGAGATGTTGCATCTACTTATAAAGATAAAGGATATACTTATCAAGATGATTATTTAACAGATGAAGATCGTATCGTTTCTGATTCTATTTCTGTTCATCCTTTCTATCATGATGATGAATCAAAATTCTTAGGAGCACTTTATTGTTCTAAGAATGAGGATTGTACTTATGATGAAAGTATCTTAGTCAAAGTGAATTTCTATGATGGGTCTAATGTAGTGGTTAATGATTTCTTAAAGTATAATTTAACATATGATGAAATTGTTGAAAAATATGGAAAAGAAGATGGCACTTTCTATCAAGATGAAGATTCTCTTGTATGGAGTTTTGGTGAAAAAGGAAAAATTGGACAACCTTATTATATATTAAGATTTAGTAGTGGAAGTTTTACCTCAAAAAGATTACAGGAAATTAAGATTGGTGTATGGTGGTATGAAGGAGAGTATCAACATACCGTTGTGAAAAGTGGAGGTAGTAAGTAATGAATAAAAATAAGAAAAAAGTATTAGCAATCATTCTTGGTGTACTTTTAGTAGTGGTAGCTGTTGTAGTAGCATTCTTATTCTTAAAGAAAGATAAAAAAGAAGAAAAGGATGTCAAAGATACAACCACTACCGTTCCTCAAATTGTATTAAATCGTACGAATGGTACACCAAAGTATATAGATGGTTCTGTTGTTAGAACAAAGGTAGATTCTGAAGAAGATGTATTTGAAGCTCTTGATGAAGTTAGTGAAATGTATGGATTTACAGATCCACAAAGAGAATTTAACATTTTAACAACGAATGCCAATAAAGATTTTACATATTATAAACTAAGACAAAAATATAGTAATATCGAAGTCTATGGTCATGAGATTGTAGTAGCTGTTGATAAAGAGAATAAAGTAACTTCTCTTAGTGGAAATTATTTCCCTAAACTTTCTCTTTCAACTTATTATTCTACGAGTGAAGAAACTGCCAAAGAGACTTTAACGAACCGTTTTGGTGAGAATTACGAAATCTTAGAGTCTAAAAAATATATTTATATTAAAGAGGACCAACCATACCTAACTTATATGTTTAAAGTTATGGATTTAAATGGTAGTGAATTAATCTTTATCTCTGGTAAAGATGGTAGTATTGTTGATACTATTGCGAATAATGCAGCTGCAACAGAATATAAAGGTGTAGGTGCAGATGGTAAGGAATATACGATTAATCTTGAACAAAGTGGAGAAATTTATTCCTTTTATGATACCAGTCGAAATATTCAAATTATTGATGCTTATTCGGTAGGAATGGATTTTGGTAGCAAAGAAGATGTTAAGTGGGGAAATTTACTATATTATTTATATCATAACAACCTTTCACAAGTGCCAATAAGAGGTGTCATGAAAGATGGCACTTTAGCATATCCAATTTTTAATGGTACCGGTGCGATTGTTGGTTATGATTCTGCTGATAAAATACAAAATGCTGTTTCGACGATGGCTAATTTCGCTTATGTATATGATTATTATCAAGATAAATTAGGTAGAAAATCATTTGATAACAATGGTGGAAAAATAGTTGTTAATATTGGAGTTGGACAAAATGCCCTTCAAGGAAGCAGTAAGGATAATGAATGGTTCAATGCTTCTTATGTATCAGGACCTTTCTATATTGGTTCACATAATGGAATGCCAATGTCCATCGCTCTTGACGTCATAGCGCATGAGTTTACTCATGGTGTTGTCGAATATACAGCTGGGTTAGAGTATAAAGGGGAGTCTGGTGCCCTCAATGAAAGTTATGCTGACATTTTTGGTAGTATCATTGAAAATAAGAATTTCCAACTAGGTGAAAGCGTTGAAGAAATTCGTGATATGACGGATCCAAATAAGTATGGAGATCCATTTAAGAAAGATGGAAAGTTCTTTTTCCCAACAGATGAAGAAACCTATACAGAAGAATGGCGTACAGACTTAATGAAAAGAGCAGCAGCGGCAGGTAGTCCACTCTCTGTTTGGACAGATTATGATAACGGTGGAGTTCATATTAATTCTGGTGTTTCTAATTATGCTGCTTATAAAATGTATGAAGATGGTGCCTTTAAAGATAAAGATGAAATGGCACAAGTATATTACAATTCTTTATTCCTTATGACTTCCACTTCTGACTTTGAGGATTGTGCTTTAGCAGTCATTCAAAGCGCTAAATCTTTAGGACTTGCTGAAGATAAAATAAAGATTATTACAGATGCTTTTGTGGAAACTAATATGCTTGCTCTTGATACGGCTGTTCTATCTGGAAAGGTAGAAGATGGAAATTCTCATGAGGCCTTAGAAGGAGTAACCGTTACTGCTATTCATAAGTTAAACGCTTATGTAAACTATGAAACAACAACGAATGCCAACGGAGAATACAAATTTGAAAATTTACCTGCTACAGATTATATAATCAGTTTTGAAAAAGGAAAATATAAGACGGAAGAAAAGGACATTTATTTAACAGCAGATACTTTAGACTTTAATGCTTCCTTATCAAAGATTGATCAGTCTAATGCCAAAGAATCTGAGATTGTCTTTGTCATGGATATCTCTGAAAGTATGGATAGTAGTGATCCAGATGATATTCGTAAGCAAATTATTAGTAATGTTCTAGCTTCTTTAGATAATGATGCCAATGTAGCGCTTATTACTTTTGCCGGAAATGCTAAAGTGGTAAACGATGGATTAAGCAATAAAAATGTAGATCGTAAAATTTTAGTTACCGATATCTTTAATATTACGAATGATGATGGTTATGGTAGTGATTCTGGAACGAATGGTCGTGCAGGTATTGAAAAAGCATTATCTTTATTCACTTCTCGTACAGATGTAAGAAGATATATCGTGTTCTTAACTGACGGTATAGATAATAGATATGATGGTAAATCTTATGAAGAATTAATAGAAATGGCAAACAAACGAAATATTCGTATCTTAACAATTGGTTTAGGTAGCGATAATGATATTAATGAAGAACAATTACAAACTATTGCCACAGAGACCAGTGGAAAGTACTATCATGCTACTAAATCTAGTAAGTTATATAAATTCGATAAGAGAATCTTTGAAGAATTAGAATAGGGAAGAGATAGAAATTCTATCTCTTTTTAGTTTGCATTTTTATGATAGTTATGATATAATTCTTTCACATGGGGGCGTCTAGTTTCGACGGATTAGTTGGTGCTTAGACTGCAAGTCGGAGGTACACGTTACGTACAAACCAAAAATAACTGGAAACAGTAGAAATCAATTAGCTTTCGCTTAATTTTTTAGAAGGCTGCTTCACTCTTACTTTCTCCCACAAGGTAAGTCTTGAGGCTCATTATGAGTGGGATATATAATGATGATGATTATAAGTAATTATGAATTTTGATAATCTTGCTTAGAATGGGTTGTTAGGTACCAACGTTCTAAGGACATGAACTATCTAACTAAACTTGTAGACGTTTAAGAGTTGGCTCTTTCGGACATGAGTGCAAATCTCATCGCCTCCACCATGTTGGTTATTATCCCTTTATTTTAAAGGGTTTTTATTTTGTTCAAAAAAATATTGAAAGATGAAAGAAAAAGAATTAGAAAAATTAAATGAAGAAAAAGATATCAATTAATACCTTTTTAGGTATAAAAAAGAAAGCCCCTCTGATTAACAGTGGGACCTTTCTTTCATGAAACATTATACTCAAAAGTATATACTTGGTCAAATATGAAGTATCATTTAGTAGTAGATACAAAAAAGGGACTGAAAAGCCCTTCGTTTTTTCTTGTTATTAGTAAGATTTCCATCGCTTTTGAATTTGTCTCAATAGGAGGTCTACATCTATAACCATTTGTATTTTTTGAAGTTCAATGGACAATTGTCGTAATTGTTCTGCATTAGCATCTTTTGTTAATTCTTCCCAATGCTTTTTATAATATTCTAATTTTAAAACTGCTTCTTCATAGATTTGCTCATAACTTTTTGTTTTGTTGCTTTCAGACAAACGTTTTTCCTCCTGTTTTATATGATGATTATCATTCACTGCACGTTTTTCTATTTTAATAATATTCATAATACCTCTTTTCTTACTTTTCCTTATCTTCGATAGGCAAGTCTTCCATTGTTTTTAATCTATTATATTCTTCAATCTCTAAGTCCATAAATTTGTTAACATCATGTACGTTATGTGTTAAAAAATTTTCTAATTCTTTTTCGTAAATTTTGTTAGCAGCAGGATTATTGTCTTTTCCAAATTCTTTTTTCATCTCATTGATTGCGTACAAGTCTGCATTTATTTCTATTTGAAATTGATTGTGATGAGACCTATAAAACTCATAATTTTTTCTCATTAAAAAATGTTCCAAATCGTAAATATTTTTTTCTGGCTCTTCTACTACCGTGTGCTGTTTTAAATGACCTATCTCGTGAAATAGGGTAAATAAGTGTTGATAAAAATCTTCATCGTTGCTTATATCATAAATCTGCATATAATTGATTTGTAATATGAATTCATTTTCAGAAACTGGTTGTAAGAAACCGGAGAAAGTTCTTCTAGAACGTTGAAGATTTGGTTTCGTATCAAAAGATAATAGACAGAAAGGATTAATTTCTCTAATTCTTTTGGCAGCCATATAAATAAAAAATAATTGTCTATTTCTTAAACTTTCCATCTGGTTTTCTGTTCGATCTAAGGTTCTTATTGGGTATAAGTTAAAATATTCTACTATTTCGTCATAAGAATCTTCAGCAATATAGCCATTGATTGTAAAATTTAATTGTATATTTTCAAAAAATCTTTGTTCCTCGTCATTTAATGGAGTTTTCGCTTTTATTTTATCCACAATTTCTTTATTTTTTTGATCTATCAAATCAAAAATTTGATTCATGGATTTTCCATAAAAATCTTTTTCAAAAAGATTAAAAACTTCAGTTTCACTAGCATCGGGATGGTCTTTATTGTCATCAGTGCATTCTTGCCATTGTCTACAAAAACAATAGGAGATATAGTCATTATTAAAGTATTCCATTACATTTTTTTCTAATACTTGTGGAATATATGCTCTATATTTTTCTAAAAATAAAATATGAAAATCTTCATGATGAAGGAAATTAGAACCGTCTATTGTTTCTTGTTCGTTAAGATCAGATTGATTAGACATTTGTCTTGTTTCACAATTTTCCATATAAATGATAGCATTCTCTAAGGATTTCTTATCACTTCCTGTTTTTGATTCTATCAATTTAGAAAATTCATCGCTATTGTCGACCTTGCTTGCTTGAATTAAAAAATCTCTATTCTTAACATACTCTAAGCATCGGTCTGTTACAAATAATAGGGCATTTAAATTTACCATGTTCATACCTCACTTATGATTCTATTTTGTCTTACTTATAGTATATCATATATAGAACGGAAACAATAGAAAAGAATTTTTTCACTTTTATTTTAAAACTGTAAAATAGGGGATAGTCTAAAAGTATTTAGTTTTAGGAATAAAAAAACCCTTATTCAGGGTTTGTTGTATTTTCGCTAGTAGAGTCATCAGGATTTTCAGGGGTTTCTGGATTCGTATTACTATTGGTTGTTTCTGAATTTCCTGGATCTTCTGGAGTTGGTTCTTCTGGTTCTGTTGTAGTAGGTGGAACATAAGATGGAATAGAAGTAACCACTGTTAAAGTAATAGACTTATTTTTGATAGTATCAATATCTACATCACTAGGAATACTTTGATTTAAAATCTGTCCTATAAAGTTTTGAGAAGTTCCGGTCGCTCCTTTTTGGATGATTGTTAATCCATGCTGTTGCGCAAAAGCGGAAGCAACAGAGATATCTTTTCCTTGAAAATTAGGCATCAAAACTAAAGTTTTATTAGAATAACTGTTTTTTCCAATGACGGTTGGTTCATATTTGGTACCAATAGAGAATTGAAAAGATTTAACGACAGTAG
Organism: uncultured Bacilli bacterium; assembly: GCA_947629315.1. Classification (GTDB taxonomy): domain Bacteria; phylum Bacillota_I; class Bacilli_A; order RF39; family UBA660; genus UBA5578. Next base: position 96,171 of record CANRDB010000001.1, on the reverse strand, counting down.
ATTGTTTAAGGCCTAGATTTTCTTTCATTGCATTGGTTACATCTTCAAAACTCTTATCATAAATCACGAAAGTATAATAAGAATTTTGATATCCAGGATAACGAATATAAGCATCATAACCAGCTAAGTATAATCTTTGCATATTGAGTAATTGGTCTTTACTATTCGCATTGCTTAAGATATTTTTACCTAGATTGTATAAATCTAAGATAGTGTTGGTACTCATATTAGTAGCAGCATTTTCGCCAATTACTTTTAAAAGCGATTTGATATCCGATGGGCTAGTAGCTTTGTCTGCAATTTTAGAAAGGGTGGCCTTTAAGACAGCTTGTTGACTTTGACCTCTCGTAAAGTCATTCCAATATCCTGCGTTTTGAACGTATTTAGAACCACAATAATTTCTTTGATAAGCAGTTACTTTTCGGTGGCGGGCAAAGGCAAGTGCCTGTTCACCGTTTAAGTGTTGCTTTCCGGCATCTACAAAGACTGTTTTTTTACCCCATTGGCTATTGCTATTTTGTTCACAGAACGCATATGGGATATCTACATCAATACCATCTACTGCATCTACTAAATCTACCACTCCATCAAAATTAATTTTGTAGTAATAGTCAATTTTAATTTTAAAGTAGTTTTCAATAGATTGCATGAGACACTTTGTACCATCTGAATCTCCTTTTTCTCTATAGAGACTAGAGGTAGCATTCGTAACTTTTTCTTTTTGATTTCCATTACAAGTAATTGGAATATAACTATCACGTGGAATACTAAGAATAGTAGAATTTAAAGTATTAGGATTAAAGGTAATAAGGAGTAGGGAATCTCCACCTCCATGACTTTTATCTAGTCCCATAATTAACATGGTAAATGGTTCATCTAGACTTTTTTGAACAGTCTGTTCTATTTTCACGGTTTCTTTTAAAGTTTCTGTATGGATTGACTTAGTATCTTTTGCTAAGTCTGGATAATTATCTTCATATAAATCAGTATAGCCAGTAGGAAGAAAAATTACTTCGACTTTTCCATCCAATAAAGCATCTATCAATTTCTGTGGACTATCATATTTAGTAATTCCGCTCGATATTTTTTGTTCTTCTAAAATTTGATTAGGAATATCGGAAAGTTCTGTTTTATCTTCCGATTCAGCATCGGTCGCTATTTTGACCATACCAATCTTCTTTCCTTTGATATCACCAATTTTCTCTATTTTACTACTACTTCTTACGACAACATCAGTAGAGTAGGTAATCGTTTCATTTTGAATATTTTCTAGTTCACTATACATTCCTTGTACTTCATTGGATACTAGAAAGATAGACCCTGCATATACTAATGAGAAAATAGTCATAAAAATTACGGCTTTTATTTTCCCTTTATGATGAATTTTGTAGTTTACTAGTGAGAAGATAACAGTAAAATCAATCAATAGGAGTGCGATACAAATTCTTAATGGTGTTTCAATTCCATGAAATAAAAAAATTGTTTTGACAACATAGAGTGTAGCAATTATTAAGATAAGAATCATTAAAATAAGAATCGGTTTAGTATTCCATTTTTTCTTTTTAGAAGATTGTTTTGACGTTCTCGATTTTTTTTCACTTTTGGATATTTCTTTTGTCATTTTACTTCACCTCTAACATCCAATGTTATTATATCCTAAAATGGAAAATATAACAATTCTTTCCGCCAATTTCTTTTGTGAGAGCATTTACTTAACAGTTGACTTTTCTTTTATTTTACGATAAAATGAAAATGTGCTTATGGGAAGCATATACTAATATTAGATGATGGGTCCGTAGCCAAGTGGTAAGGCATGGGACTGCAACTCCCTGATCGCTGGTTCAAATCCGGTCGGGCCCTCCAATTTTGTATTTTAGTCGAACTTTATAGTTCGATTTTTTAATTTATGTAGAATTCTATATAATTTCTTGCTTAAAAGTTGCCTAATTTCTGTAATTTGAAAAAGGATAGTGAACGAAAGCATACTTTTACAGTAAAATTAGATAAAATTAGATAAAATGTAGAAAAAAGTCTCTTTTTTTGATATAATCTAATATCATATATTAAAGAAAAAAAACGAAAAAATTGTTTGAGGGAGAAATTGGTATGAGAAGTAATTTTTATAAGTATTTAGTTATTTTGTTTTTAATGGTATTTTTATTACCCATGACTGTTTTTGCACAAGAAAAATTAGAATTAAAAGTAGATAAAACAGACTTAGAAATTGGTGATGAAATTACAGTAAGTGCGAATGTTTCTAATGAAACGGATATGTATGCTTTTTTAGCCACTTTAAAATACGATACTAATGTGTTTCAAAGAATTGATGAGACTGATTTTTTAATTACCGATACGGAAAGTATTTCTTATAATCCAGAAAATAATAAATTTGGAATCGTTAATCGTTCGGGAGAAATTACTTCGGATGGGGTTCTTTTTCAAGTCCGTTTAAAGGTAAAAAAAGAAGCCAATGTAGGCGATACTAATATTGCTTTAACGAATATTTCGTCGTCAGACGGTGATAGTAAAACGACTTTCCCTACGACTTCTATAAAAGTGTCTGTAACGCGTGATGCGATGGAAGGAGAAGCACTTCCTAGCAATCAGGAAAATGTAATAACAGAAGATGAAGAAACGGATATTACTGCTTTTACCAATATTCCTATTTTAATTGTTATTGCCATTGTTTTTGTTGCGCTTGGTGTATATCTTATAATTTATGTTCGAAGAAAAGAAAAAAATAAAAAAGTAATTTGGGTTTTTGGAACGTTTGAAATATTATTGCTTCTTTTGTTTCTTTTCCTATTATTATCAAATTACAACAAAAAAGATGTTAATCAAGATGGCGTAAAAGATTATGATGATGCTCAAGAAATTATCGATTATTTAATCAATATGGAAGGACATTCAAATTCATCGACAGATAATTCAACTTCTTCATCGGAGTCAAGTACTTCCCGTCCTAGTCATAATTATGATACTAATAATGATGGAAAAGTAGATATTGAAGATGTAGGGCATGTTACCGAAGATGTTACGAAAAAGACGAGTGTTAAATTAACAGAACAAAATTTAGAGAATGAATACTATGTAAATAAAGGAGAAATTACCCTTCGATTTACTGCTCAAATATCTCCTAAAGAAGTTAAAATTAAACAGGTTAAGATTCATGATCAATATTATGATGTAACTTTTGTTGATGACGCATATATAGTTACATTAGATATTCCAACTAGTGCAGGAAAATATGACTTTACTATTTCTGAAGTAGTACTCGATAATGGTAAACATGTTTCTACTTCTTTAAAAATAACGCGAGAAATTTTAAAAGAAGTTCCTTATGTTAGTCAATTAAATTTTGATGAATCAAGTGGAACTTTGACTTTCGAATTAAACGATGTGGATAGTGCCTTTATTAGTGGTAAGGTTAACATTTATCAGGGATCTAATCTCGTTGTTAGTGAAGCAGTTGAAAAACATAAGACAACACTTGTGTTTGAAACAAAAGAAGATGTTTTCTATACGATTGAAATAATTGGTAGTTATGATCTCGATAGTAATCCAAACGATGGTAATAACTATTACAATAATCGAGATATGTATACAAACTCTTTTGTTCTTGGCGGTGACTATCATTTCACTTTAACGGATTTTTCGATAACGGATGCCATTCAACAAAATGAAACACCAGTTATATCATTTGTAAGTACCAATAATCGTGATGCTAGTATTCAACTTACTAATATGACCATCGACGATAAAAGCAATAACTTTGTGATTACGAAACAAGATGGAAATAATTATGAAGTGCAATTAATAGGGGCAGATACAACTCCTGGAAAGCATACTGTAACACTCAACGATGTTGAATTAAATCAAATAAAAACATTTTATAACGGCGAAGATTATACTGCTAACACATTGACCTATACCGTTTTAAAAGATGCTCCTTTAGTGGAGGATTTAACGGTTGAAGATGATGAATCAAACAAAAGTGTTAAAGTTAATTTTAAGTTTAAAGATACTACTTCGGCCACCAATAAACTAACGGTTGTCTTAATTGATTCCGTCGGTAGAATTGTTACCCAACAAGAAATTTCAAAAGATAATTTAAAGGATAATATAGAACTATCTTTATCTTATGCAAATAGTGTAGATGGTTATTATACAGTTAAAGTTTTAGGTGATTATGAATTGTCTGATCGTTATACTTTTGCGAAGAAAAGTTTAGGCGAAACCTCCATTTTAGTTACTAAAAACATTTATATTGAAAAAATGTATGTTACAAATAATAGCAATCAAGAATTAAGTAATAACTATTTATATGTCACTAAAAATCAAAAGAATTATCAAATTGCTATTGAACTTTATGTTGATAAAAGTATTAATGAGTATGCGAGAGCGCAATATAAGAGAAATAGTGACTATTCTCGGGTATCAACCATTACGATAAATGGGCTCAATTATCAAGCTTCATCTGTTTCTGGTTATACGAAATCCAAGGTCTTTCTAACAGTTCCAGATGAATCGGGAATCCTTGATATTAAAGCTTCAAGAGTTCAATTAACACTTACGGGATACTACAACATGTTATATAATGATCAATTTTCGGTACCTGAAAAAAGGATCACCATCGAAGTGTTAAAAGACAAGCCAACTATTCAAAACTTGACTATTACCGATGACTATAATCAAGGCCAAGCTACTTTCGACTTTGATGTTGTGCTAGATAAAAATGCGGTAGGTAATGAAAATGATTTCAATAATGGAACGATTCAATTGGGCAGTCAGTCGGCTCCAATTGTTCCTGGTCACAATACTGTAACGTTTGATAATGTTGAAAAAGATCAAAATCTCGATTTGATTTTTAAAGCAAATTACGATTTAGATACGGATGCTTTAAACGATGTAACTGGGGAAATGAATGAATTTAAGAATGAAACTTTATTTACTGTTAAATATGGATTATACGATCAAAAAATTTATGACAACATTGCAATTGAGAATACTCAAGTAATTAGTGAACAAGATAATTCTTATTTTAAAAAGAATGAAAAAGTAAAATTAAATTTCACTATCACAGGAATTGATGAAAAATTAGATGCTTCTTTAGATAAAGTAATTATTAATCATAAAGAATATACTGTGACTAAGAATGAAGATTATTATGAATTAATTTTAGACGGTTACTATAGCTCTGGTAAAAAGAAAATAACTATTAATGATATTCTTTTAAGTAATGGTAAAAAGGTAACTTTAAAGAATGCTGCTATTTTTCAATTAGAAGTATTAAAAGATGCTGTTTTGATTGATGATTTTACTTATGAAGTAGTAAATGATGATATCAAAGTAAGTCTATCTTTAAAAGATACAGATAGCGCACTTGTTCAAAATGCAATTGTCTTAATAACTGATGAGAGTGGAAATGTTGTATACGGTGAAGATTATCAAGATGAAATTACTTTCCATAAAAATCAAAGTTTAAGATATTCTGTTAAAGTAATCGCTACTTACGATCGCGATCTTGATTCGACCGAAAAGAGTGCTAATTATATGGAAGATGAAGTTCTTCTTGATGAAATCATCTCGTTAGAAAAGAATAATATCGAACTAAAGAATATCTCGGATATCAATCTATATAAGATAGAAACTAAAGATGATGAAGAAGTTATTACCCCTATGGAAGAAGTGTCTGTAAGTGATCTCCGTGAAAACTTCAGTCAGTATTTTGTGGAAATTGAAATGGATTATATGCCAACTACTCGCGCACGTATTTTGAAAGTGATTGAAGATGAAGATTCGCATATGCTAATTTTATCTTTAAAATATGAATATGTAACCAAAGAAGGTACGAAATCTCAAACCATTCGTGTTGATTTTGGTACGATTAATGACGATAAGGTTAAAAATGAAGTACATCCCGAAATAGCACTTAAAGTGTTACTTGAAAAACTTCAACGAGGAGAAGATGTAACTTTAAATCGTAACTATGATGCAAGTCTAATTGAAGTCGAAACAAACACTTATGTAACGGGTAGTTATAGTGGTCATCTCAATGGTAATGGTTACACCATTATAAATTTATCGAAACCTTTATTTGATCATATTGAAAATGGAACTGTTGAAAATTTAAAAATTGATACAGTTACCATGACTCCTACCGGTGAGCATGGAATTCTTGCGAATACGGCAACAGGGGAGAGTGTTAAAAACGTCTTTATCAATAATGTCAATATTACCATTTCTTCAGGTTTAACTGGTTTATTAATTGGGAAAGTGAAAGATTCGACAATTGAACAATGTCGTGTAGTTAATTTTAAAATTAATGTTTCAGGTTACCCTCAACAAATAGGTTCATTGATTGGTGGCGCAGAGAATTCTACTGTTAAGAATTGTTATGTAGATGGTACGCTTTCTGCTTCTTTTAACTACGTGGGTGGTTTTATTGGTAATGTGACTGGAAAATCTTATATATTAAATAACTATTCGAAAGTTACTTATTCTAACTGGGGTACTTATGCTGGTTGTAGTTGTAGTTTTGTTTGTTCTACTGGTTCTATGTCTTCAGTGGTATTTCAAAATAATATTGACATAGGTTCATATGGAGATACGATTATGCCATTTACAAACCAAAGTATCTCAAGTGAATCAAAGAATAACTATCATTTATTAGGAACTAATAAAACACTTGATAAAGATGGCGTTACTGCCATTACAGTTGACCAAGTTAATGAAGATTTATTTAGACAAGCAAATTTTGATACTTCTCTTTGGTATTTACGAAATACTTCTATCGATTATCTTCCAACCCTTATCCAAGAAACGAAGACAAAATTAGAAACCGTAAGTGGATATGAAAGTGATAAAGAAATTTTATATAGTAATTTAAAGAAGATAATGCCTTTCTATGATGATGATAAAATTATTGAAATGGGAAGGAATGTAACGAATGAATGGCTGTTGAGTGAAGAAGTTACGCATATTGTTCCAATTGCCAAAGATGGTAATCTTGTAACTTACTTAACTACTGAATCACCAAAGAAGATAAGTAAAATCATCATTATCTTTAAAAACGGAATGACTATGGAGTCAAATGTTACCTACGATAAGATTTATGATATGGTAGCAACTTACAAAGTGAATGGATTAAATATCGATTATCATTACAATCATTACGTTATTAATTCTGATTCTCAAGTAGTTAATAATTTAACGAATTATTTACAAGGTTTAGATTACACGAATAATTTAGATATATTAACGACTGGTAATGATAGCCGAATTTATCGTGATTTCTATAACGACACTACGAAAAAAGAATTAAAAGAATTTGTTTTAAAATACTTATCAAATAGTAATTATACAAACACTTCGAACGATGATAATATTAATAGTTATATTGAACGTGAAGTAAAACGAGATCAAAAGATAGAAAAAGCATTATATACATATAATTACTTTAGACGTTTCTATGACCTAGAAGTCAATGGTATGAAGTTATATGACTTTGTTCTATTCAATATGCAAGGATTTAATGAGAATTTGACTTTATCAAGAATCGTTGATTTATATTTCAGTAATGGAACTGGGGCAAACTTTAATACGGGTGCAACAGATACAAGTTATGTTAGTCTTCTTAGTGAATACACTGGACTTGATCATATATCTGATTTATTAGAATATGTTGTTACTCATGTAAGCGATTACGATATGGATGAGTGGACAGCGAGTCAATTCAAAGGTATTTTAGTAGAGATTCCAGTAAAGGGGCATGAAGATGATATTGATTATACTTTATGGGATCATTTAAGTACGGAAGATACGGCTTATAGTGGATCGAAATATAAAGTTCATAATTATGTTTTACCTATTTTGACGCTTCCTGAGACAGCGGGTTATATTATTTCCGCTCCTGCGCAATTTACAATTGGTGCTCAAAGAGTTTATATGACTGATCCAACGGACCCGAATGAGTTAGAACAATTTAAAGAAAAGATGAGTGCTTATATTGGACGTATTTCTTCTTACTACAATACGATTTATGATATTTTGGATGATCGGACTTTACTTAATAACATGCATTTATTCCAAATTGATAAACGTACAACGAAAGATGTAAGTGGAGCCTCAATCTTCAATATGCCATATACGACGGAAGAACCATTCCATAAGAATTTTGATGAGGTTGTTAACCTTTGGCCAGCAGAATATGGAGTTAATGCCGGTAACTGGGGAGATCATTTGGAATGGAATGTTGCTGGATTTATGGATTCGAAATTGACAACAGATGGTACGATTGATGATGGGCACCCAACCTTTATGACTTGGTCTCATGAAACTGCCCATTACTTCGATGCTCGTTTGTTCTTGGAGAATTATGGTCGAAGATTTGATGCTGGTGGAGAAGACTATTGCGAAGGATTCTTAATGCAACAATTTGGCCCTCGTGATATCGTTATGAATTTAACGGTAAAATATAATAGTGATCAACGAGTTGCTTCGAACATGACTCCTGAGAGAATTAATAGTAAAGCAAAAATTAAAGATTTTTATAGTAAAGTATTTGAAACACTTTATGTAATGGATTATATCGAAGCTCAAGCTTTCATGAAATTAACGAATGAACAAAAAGCAGTCTTAGGTTTCCAAGTAAATTATCCAGATGTAGAAAAATATGAAAATACAAATGAATTTTATAAAGCTCGCTTGGTAACTCAATATAAACAATTAACGGCAGAAGATTGGGAAGCAATGGAATTAAATGATATTGATGATTTGATTGAAAACAGAATTACCATGGTACCTGGACTATATGAAGTTGGTTCTCGTGGAGACAATTTATATGGTGGTGAAGGTATTGCTAATATTCACTGGTATCAACCTTGGAACCCAAATGGTAGACCTGATTCTTATTCATTAAAGTGGATATCTTACGAAATGTTAGGCTATGCTGGTTATGACGAAGGATTTATTGAATACGCAAGTAATAAAGATAATATCACTAAAGACGGAGTCAATAATTTTAAGTCTGATTCGATGGCGCTTAAAAAGATTACAGGATATGATTCGATGGATGCGTATAAAAAGAATCGTTTTGTTGCCACAAAAGACAAACTTGAACATCTGAAATACATCGATATTGATGAATATGCTCAAAAGTTCTACGATGCTTTAGTTAAAGATGCAGCAGAAATGAAAGCAAAAACGGATAAAATTTTTGCCGATGCTGGTGGCGAAGATAAGTGCCTAAAAAATAATTACTGGTGTACACAATCTGTGATATCAGCTCGAAATTATCCGAATAGTTCACAAATAAGAGAAGACTTGTACTTTGAACTTAAAACATCTACGAACGATTTTATGGGTGATATTTTCTCAGATGACGTTCATCAGACCTACGATTTTGATATTCAAACTAACAATGATTAAGATAAGTTTATCTTACATAAATACAGTTAAAAAGCAAACACTATAAGGGTGATTTGCTTTTTTTGTATAAGAAAACTCCCAGATAGTTTGGGAGTTCGATAGAGTTTTAACGATGTTCCTTTAAAATAAAAACTCCTTTTGCTATACTGAATTTGGTTTGTCAGTAATAAAAAAAGCAAAGGGAGCCATATCAATGGATGACTTTAATATACTTCAATTGTGTCATATTAATCATAATTTCAGTTAAATTTTAAGTGCTTCGGATATATATTATTGACTTTTATTTTTTTGTGTGAGAATATAAAGTAAATTGTTAAAGCATGATAGGAGTTGTGGTAATATGAACCTAGAAAAAATAGGAAGTTTTATTCGACAACTAAGAAAAGAAAAAAATATGAGTCAAAATGATTTAGCAGAAAAATTATATCTATCAAGAAACGCAATATCAAGATGGGAAAATGGACATAATTTACCAGACTCTCATACATTTACTTTATTAGCAGAAGTATTTGATGTTAGCACTGATGAGTTGTTATTAGGTAAAAGAATAAATAAAGCAGAAAAAGAAAATGAAGTTTCAGCATTAGCACTAACCATGGTGGATTATGGTCATAAACAAAATAAAATTATAAGGCTATTAATAATAGTACTAGTTACTCTATTACTCGTGTTTTTGAGTTATTATTTTATCAATTCTTATAACTCCATTAAAGTATATATTATAAGTGGCGAAAGTGAAAATTTCTATACTAAAGATGGTATTTTAGTTGTGACTAATGATAATATGTATTTTCGTTTAGGAAATTTAGAATTTAATGATGACATTATTGTAGAAGAAGTAACATTATTTTACAAAAAAGGCGATGAAGAAGTTTTGATTTTTTCAAGTGATGACTATGATATTCTTTTAAAAGATTATAATGGATATGAAATGTATTTTAATGATAATAATATGAAAAACATTATGAATAATTTATATTTAAGAATAAAGTATAACGATACCTCAGAAGATATAAAAATAAATTTCAAAAAGGATTTTATTAATGATTCTCTTATTTTTAGAAAAAGAAAAAAAGATGGCTTAGAAGGTATTAGTAAGGAAGAAAATCGTGAAAGTAATAATAACCGTATGATTATATTTTCTAAAAACAAAATGATTTGCCAAGATGAAAGTTGTGCTCTAGAAGTTATTGATGACAATTGCACTATTAATTTTTCTTTTTTTGAAGAAGAAAAGCTTTTAAACGTTTTTGAAACAAATAAAAATATTTCTAAAGAATGGATTTATTATATGGATGAGGAAATGTTAGAATATAGAGTGTACGAAAATGAAGAACTAGTTAACATGTTATATTTAAATTTAAGGAATCATGATAGTGAGGAAGAAGATAAGCTTATTCATGAGTTTCAGAAAAATTATATATTAAAATATTTGAATTAGAATGTGGGGGTAAGAAATGCTTACTCCCACATTTTTTGACAAAGTGTTATGATAAAAATATAGAAAGGAGAAGTGTGTTTTATAAAAGAGTTTAAATATTATGGCATAATTTTTACATTGGCTTTGCTTGTTACTTATTTTACTATTGTAGATGAAGTAATGGCATTATCTACAGAACAATATTTTGAAAATGAAAATGGAGTATCTCTTAGCAAGAATGAATATGATTTTATTTCTAAAATGTATTGGGATGGATATCAATCATTCATGACAAAAGAAGAATACATGGAATTTAAAATATTAGGTGTGATGAACGAACAAGTAGAAACAAAGTCTTTAGATTATCCTAAAATTGGACTATACCCATTAGGGACTAGTATAACGCAAGCAAGTAGGACATTAAAGATCTCTAAAGCTTGTACATCAAGTTGCGTTTTAACAGTAACATTAACATGGACTCAAAATCCAACTGTTAGAAGCTATGATGTAATGGGAGCCTATTTAGATGGAACTACCTTGATAGGGATTCCGAGTACAACAATAGTGGTTGACAATAATAGATCTGTCGTTTCAGATTTAACAAAAACTACAAACGGTATAGGAAGTTCATTTAAATTACCATCTGGCTCTAATCTTAAAATTACTCAAACATTTAGAGTAAATACAGGTGGTCATGTTTATGCAAGTTATCAACATGCAACTAAAACTTCATCGTTAGCAATTAGTAAAGATTATACTTTTTCAAAATTAGGATATGGAAGTGTTTTTTCTTTCTCTCAAAATTCACAAAGATACTATGACGGAATGAATGGTGTTGATTTAGCAGTATAATTAATAATTTTAAATGAGTGATTTTATGAAATATTTATTTGTAAGTGATATAGAATATCTAATTCACAAACGAAAAAAAATAATTTTAATATTTATGTTCATGGTAGGTATGTCAACTTTATTAGGCGATGTTAGTTCAAGTTCGTTTCAATCTTTTATTGGAGCTGCTTTAGGAACTACGTTAGATTTAAGGGAATATGGAATATTAGAATTGTTAATGTATTTGTTAAATGTTTCGATATTTTTATTTATAATGGTTGATATTTATATAAAAGATTTCTGTTATAATTTGGATAATTTATTTTTGCGCACAAATCCTGTTAGATGGTTTTTGAAGAAAAGTATTAGTTTTATATTATTTATGTTCATGCTGAAACTTTTAGAATATGCATTAGTTTTTATTTTGGCAAATATAGTTTATTTTGGACCTAGTAATATTTATGAATTTATGCATCTAATTTTAAAAGATACTGGGTATATAGTATTCTTACAGTTTTTAATATTAACATTTTATTTAATTTTAAATGTTTTGGATTGTAATTATAATTATTCCGTTATTCTATTAATAGTATTTTTACTTTTTTTTGATAAAAATATTTGGCAGTGTAGTGAATATAAAATATTGTTTGGTTGGATGATTGCTTTCATGTTAGACAATTTATTGATTAAATGGAAAGCAAAAAGAATAATAGAAATGAATTGGAGGTAGATATGAAATTAGATTTAATAAATCTCTCTAAAAAATTTGGAAATCATAAAGTAATTGATGACGTAAGTATAGAATTTAAGGGTGGAAAAATTTATGGATTAGTTGGCCGAAATGGTAGTGGTAAATCTGTTTTGCTAAAGTTAATTTGTGGTTTTTATGCACCAACAAGTGGTAAGATTTTATTAAATGGAGTAGATTTTTCTTCAGAAAATTCATTTCCCAAAAATACCAGAGCTTTAATTGAAAAACCAAATTTTTTGCCAGATTTAACGGGCTATGAGAATTTGCTTCTATTAGCTTCAATTCAAAATAAAATTGGTAAAGATGAAATTTTAAATGTAATGATGAAGTTAAATATGGTGCAAGAAATTGATAAAAAATTTTCAAAATATTCGTTGGGAACTAAACAAAAATTAGGCATTGCCCAAGTTTTAATGGAAGATCCTGATGTAATGATATTTGATGAACCTTTTAATGGGGTTGAAAAAGAAACTGCAAAAGATGTTAGAAACATTTTACTTGAAGAAAAAAAGAAAGGAAAAATTATCATAATAGCAACTCATATCAAGGACGATATCGATTTGCTCGCCGATACGGTATACGAAATAGAAGATGGAAAATTAAAAAAAATATCGATTCAAAAATAGGTTAGGCAGGGCAGTAAGAAATATTTGAAAGGAGTTTTTTATGAAATATTTAAAAATAACATTAACTATTTTTATAGTAACATTTGCTCTTGTTACAGTAAGTGCAAGTGCAATAAATGATAGTCCAACGGTAGTGGTTATAAATGATATTACGATACCGGCACTAAAGAAAACTTGGACAAGTGAGCAATTTCTTAAGTATAATAATACTTTCCAATTTGTAAAAACACTATATTGTGATGATAATGTAAGTGGAGATGGACGTGCAATCGAAGGTAATGCAGTTAGCTTATTACATGGGGTAGGATCAACTGGTTATAAAGCACTTCCAAAAGGAGATAAAATTAATATGGGAGAGGTTAGTAAAAATTTAGGAAATTGGGAGCTTCAACTTAAATCTAAAAAAACATTTTTAACCACAGCAAGTTTTTGGGGAACTTGGGTTGTTGATTAAATAGAATAATCGTCAAAAAAAGTATATTATGATTTCTTATTGCTCATAACTTTTTTATTATAAGGAGTTTTTTATGAAAATAAAAGTTTACAAATATATAATATTTTCCTTTTTGATTTTCCTTTTCGTAACTGGTATTTCATTTTATCAATATTTTGATAAAAATTTTTCATATGCTAAAGATTATTATGTCATAAAGGAAAATTGCTATGAGGGATTAAATCCTCATCATGAATATTGTGAAGAATGGAGAACGGTTTATAAGACGGAGGAAGATTATAATACTTTTTTAGAATTTTATATTGAACATTATAATCCGAAAGCAGTGTTTAAAAAACTTGATGCAATCACTTTAACTTGCGAAATTGTTGAAAATACACACTTTGATTTATTACAGTATTTTTCCCCATTATTAATTATAATAGCCTTAATAGGAACCATTCATTCAGATTTATCAAGTGGAATGTTGAAAAATTATTTGTTACGAATGGAATATAAGGATTATTTAAAAAAAGTTAAAAAAATTATTCTAAAAGTTTCTTTATTAACACCAGTCGCTTTAATTACTGTTTTTGTTGTTTCTATGCTAATCACCAGATTCAATTTCAATTTTAACTCAATTGATGGCTTAGAAGATTTAGCAGTGTATGGAAAATGGAAATACTCAAACTTCTTTTTATATGGTTTAGGAATTTGTCTAATACAATTTTTTATGAATATTTTATACTGTAATATTGCCTTATATTGTTGTAGAGATAATAAAAATAAATTAGTTGCAATTTTTATGTCTTATGTGATTTTCTTTTTAGTGAATATATTTATTTATATAGTAGTTTATAGCTTGATAATTAATAGGATATTAGGATTCCATAATTTGACTGATTTTTTTGCTATTACAGGTTATTGGTTTTTTGATGATGGAAAGTCTTGTTTATATGTAATTATAATATCATTTATTTTACAAGCGATATCATCAATATTTATTTCTAAATGCTATAAAAATAAAGAGGAAGTGATTAAGTCAAGTGAAAACCAAATTGCATAATCAATTAAAAATTTTAAATTACATTTCCTCGACTGATAGATTCAAAGTTATTTTTATAATGACTGTAGTACTTTCATTATATGGTAGTGTTGTATTAAGTAATGGAACAGAAAATATTATAGATGCAATATCTATAGCTTTTCAATATGAAATTTTTAATATTTTTATGTTTTCTTTACTATTATTAAATACATTAAATACTTGCACAGTATTTAGTGAAGATTTTAATTTGTATATTATTAGATTAAAAACTAAAAATAATTATATTAAAGAGACGCTAAAAAACGTAGTTTTCTTGAATTTATTTTATTTATTATTGTTTTTCTTGCTTTACTTTTCAATTTTATATGTTTATAAATTTGGGAAAATTCAAATTTATTTTTATTCAGATTATGGTATTAGTAATCTTTCCTATATTATATTTTATTTAGTAAGATATATAGTTATTGGTATATTGATATCCGCTATTTCCACCATGATTTATATTAATTTTAAAAGTAAAATAACTTTAGTTTTAGATTCGATATTTTTAGTTGGATTTATGATAACACCTTATTATGCAAGTGCAAAAAATAACTTTACATTGATTCCATGGAATTATTTTAATGGAACTGTGTATGATTCTTTCATAAAAGAAGTTAGTTTCACTATTTTATTTCTTTTTTCTTTAGAATTTGCTATATACATTGCTTATCACTTAACTTTGAAATTAAAAAGAATAAACATATCATGATAATTTATACAGCATGTAGACAAACCTTTAGAAAAATTCTAGAGGTTTTCTCATGAAAAAATTACGAAACAAATAAAATTTTATCAAAACAACTCTATAGAGTTTGTTTTTTGATATAATATCTATTTCAAAATTAGCAAAAATTCTAGGAGTTGATAGTTCTTATTGAATTGATTTATATGAGGCAGAAGATAATCTTTATATAGAAAAGACAAAATTGAAAACTTACGAAAAATAATTTTTATCGTATTAAAAGGAATTGGTCTAACCATAAGAATATTAGTAGTAGTTTTGAATTTAATGAATAAATTAGGGACTAAAGATTCAATTTTAATGTTGTCTTGGTGTTTAACAACTTTAAACTGATTCTCTTTTATAGATTATCAAGAAAAAGAAAATTTTGAAGATGTTTATGTCAATTGGGATTGTACATAGGATAATATAATTTATAGGAAGAAATATGTTAAATTTATTTAAAAGAGAGAAGGGTATCACTTTTCTCTTTTTTATATAGGTTGACAACTGTGCATATTCTGTATATAATATATATATACAAAAGAGGTGGACTATGGAAATAATCATTAGTAATTCAAATGGAGTTCCTATTTATGAGCAAATTAAAGAACAAATAAAAGTGAAAATTGTTTCTAATGAATTAAAAGAAAATGAATTGTTACCGTCTATCAGAACGTTAGCGAAAGATCTTCGATGTAGTGTTATAACAACCAAAAATGCTTATGAAGAATTAGTAAAAGAGGGTTATGTGAAAAATGTTCCTTCTAAAGGGTTCTATGTTGCTAAAATCAATAAAGATGTTGCTTTAGAAGAACAATTTCATAAGATAGAAGAACTTATGGATAAAGCAATCGCTATTGCTAAAATGAATAATATAGACAAGAAAATGTTAGATGAAATGTTAAATGTATTATATGAGGAGGATAAATAGAAATGGAAAATGCTTTGGAAGTTAAAAATCTTTGTAAAAAATATGATCATTTTGAACTTAAAAATGTGTCATTTACTTTACCGAAAGGCATGATTATGGGGTTTATTGGAGAAAATGGTGCCGGAAAAACTACAACCATAAAAGCTATATTAGATATTATTCAATCGTATAGTGGTGAAATTAAAATTTTTGGACTAGATAATCGTGAGTATGATAAAGAAATAAAAGAGGACATAGGGGTTGTTTTAGATGATATGTTCTTTCCTGAAATTCTGACACCTAATGATATAGATCATACCATGCAAGGTATTTATAAAAATTGGGATACCAAAATGTTTCATGATTATTTAAAAGAATTTTCTTTATTACCGAATAAACAAATTAAGACTTTTTCTAAAGGTATGAGAAAAAAACTAGAAATAGTGACTGCACTCTCTCATCATCCTAAACTTTTAATATTAGATGAGCCAACATCAGGACTTGATCCAGTAGCTAGGTCAGAAGTAATCCAAATCTTTCAAAGTATACTAGAAAAAGATGATTGTTCTATTTTACTTTCTAGTCATATTACAACGGATTTAGAACATATTGCTGATTATATAACTTTTATCAATCATGGAGAAATTATTTTATCCAAAACTACCGATGAATTATTAAACAAATATGGAATCGTAAAATGTACGGAAAAAGAGTTCAGAACTATTGATAAAAAAGATTATATAAAGTATAAAAAATCAAAATATGAATATGAGGTATTAGTTCCTAATCAAAAAGAATTTAAAACCAAATATAATATTTCTACCATTGATAAAATAACACTAGATGACCTTATGGTTTTAATGATTAAGGGGGAAGAAGAATGATAGGATTTATTAAAAAAGATTTAGCGATGATTAAAAGTAATTTTAAATTACTAGGAGTATTAATGGTTGTTTATGCCATCATGGGTTTTATGGATAAAATGGATATATCTTTTATCTTACCATTTATGTGTGTAATGATTATGATTTCATCGTTTAGCTATGATAACTATAATAAATGGGATGCTTATTCTATATCACTACCTAATGGAAGAAAAAATAGCGTCAAGTCCAAATATATAACAACCATTTTCATGACTCTTATGGTCGCTATTATCACAACACTTTTATCTTTCATTATTTCGTATGTTAATACTCAGACGATTCCTTATGAACAAATATTAGTAACCATGTTTGGTACCGTATTTGGAACGTTATTAGTGTTAACAATTATGTATCCAATTATTTATAAATTTGGTGTTGAAAAGGCGAGAATTGGTATCTTTTTACTCGTATTTGGTATCGTGATGATTGGTAGTCTACTTGCAAGTTATATCGATTTATCAAATGTTTTAAAATTTTTATCCTTTTTAGAAGATTATTTAATAATCATTTTCATAATAATCGCTATTATAATGGTTTATGGTTCTTATAAAATATCAGAAAACATATTTCGTAAAAAAGAATTTTAGAATGAAAAAATAGTAATGATAGTAATGCTGAAAGTATGCTATAATAGTATAAAATAAATAGTCCATGTTGAGGAGGATGAATAATATGTTGAATGCCAATTATGTAAAAGCAATGATTACAAAAATTTTAGGTTCCCTCCATAATGAGGTGAAACCAAACATAGAATTACAACAATTATATGAATCAACAAGCAATCATGAGGAAATGCTTATGGCATTACAAAGATATAATTATGCGCAATCCAAACCTTTTTTAGCAAGTGGAATGAGTTGTTATTTTAATGATCAAGTAGATGAACATGGTTTGTCAAATCTAAAACTTTCTAGACAGGATATGGAAGATGCCAAATTTATTGCTTCTTGCTTTGGAAAAGACGTGAATTATTCAGTGAATGATTTATCGATTGTATATACAACACTCTTAGGAACAACAGAATTTAATTATGGTATGCAAACTTTCCCAGCAGGAATTTTTGAAGATGTTTTCCAATGCTCCGCTGATCATCGTTTACCAATCCAACCGGTTGTTGGGGAAAGTGAACCAGATTTCTTCTGTAGAGTTTTAGATTATCAAATCTCTCAATTTAATCATTTTCCAACCGAGAAAAGAATAGAGGCATTAGCCAGAGCCAAACGATTAACCAGTCATTTTTGTAGTGGAAAAAATAGAGTCTATGTAATTCCCTTTGAAGATGTAATTCATCATAAAGCAAGTTTCGGAGATATTGAAGGATTAAGAGATGGAAAGCTAAGTGGTGAGGAACTCAAACAAAAATTAGATAAATTACATACCTTGGAACAATTATTACAGTTATTTGAAATCACAGTGGAAAATGGTATGGATCCCTATAATGACATGAATATGAAAAGTGAATATGGAATTGCCATTTATGGACCAATTGCCAGCAAGGATATTTCTTTTCTGGAAGTGAATAGAATGTATGATTTAATGCAAACAAAAGCAAGGGATATGGGATATGTGGATGGTGATGTAATCCCTGATGATTTAGATTATTTAAATCATCATAGAAGTAGAAGTGTTCGATAGTTCATCTTGTTTTTGAATATTTTTATTTTGGTAATTCATAAAAGTTCCCGTTTCTAGTAATAAAAAAAGAAAAGGGGACTTTTCTTTTTTACTGATAGATCAGATTGAAAGAATTTACTTTCCACCATTATCCTTCTAAAGACATGGTAACTTCTTTCGATAATAAATTGTTATCATTTAACCATTTTGCAAAGTAGTTAGCAATTTTACATTTTACGAAACTACTCATATGACTTCCATCTGCATAAGAAAGACAACTTAACTTGTTTTTGTCGTTAGCAAAAGCAATTTTTCCTGTTTGATCGACTACATATTGTATATCTACTAATTTTCCTTTATAGGATAATTGAAATCCTACTAACGAATTTTCGTTTGGGAATACTATATAGTAGTTATTGGAATTTTGGGTATATGGACTAAATACTAGAAAACTTCCAAAGGAGAAGGTTCCAAGCGCACCAAATATGATAAACTCCAACTTTCCATTGATGATGCCATAGAGAAATGTACCAAAAAATCCTCCACAAAGCAAAATTAAGAGTGTGATTCCAATCCAAGCATGCTTACTATATTTTGGTTTGATTTTTCCATCCACTAACTTCATGCCCAAATAGATTCCTGTCATATTTCCAATATTCATATCTTTAGCCTCCATAGTAACATTTTATCATAAGTTATCAAAAAATTCAATGAAATAGATTGATGAGTAAAAATAGAGAACAGCAAAAAATGAAAGTCAACACGCTTTCATTTTTTATCTTTCATCATCGAAATGTTGGAATAAAATGCCAATATTGATTAATCCAGTAATTCCTACTACGATATAGATGAGATTACGCACAGTAACCATATCACCAGTAAGGAATGTTACTAGGTTAAAATCAAATAATCCTATAAGACCCCAGTTTACAGCTCCAATAATGGTAAATACAAGGGCAATTTTTTGTAATGTTTCCATATTTTACCTCCTATTACTAATAGTGTTGCCTATCTTTGTTTTTTTATACCTAAAATTTCAATTTGTTCGGGATAGTCTCTTTTTAATTCTTTGACAAAGATGGATTCTTTTCCTTGAGGAACAAATAGATAGTTTTCGTTTTTAGTACGTGTGAGGGCAACATAGAACAATCTTCTTTCTTCTTCGTAGGCATAGGAATCTTGTTCTGGTAAAACGAAACGAAATACGCTATCATTTTCTAATTGATTGGGAAATCCCATGGTGGAATTTTCTAAGTGAATGATGATGACAATATCGGCTTCTAATCCCTTTGATTGGTGGACAGTCATGTATTGAAAACATAAATCTCTGTAGTAGTATTGACCATCTTGATACAGGATATCTTTAGAAAGAAGAGGAAGAATATCTTTTCGATTTCTTCCTAGAACGAGTATTTTTAAATTCTTTTGTGAAATGCAATCGAGACAGGATAGAAAATCTTCCTCTTTCTGATAATAAAAAATTTTAATTGGCTTTTCTACCTGTTTGGTAGAGGATAATGATTTCGGAATTTGCCTTTTGTTTTTCATGATAAAGGAATTGGCAATTTGAATCAGTTGTTGACTATTTCGATAAGTATTTTGAAGAAAAAACGTTTGGGAATGACAAAAGTATTCTTGAAAATGTAAAAAGATATGTAGATTACATCCTGAAAAACGATAGATTGATTGAAAGTCATCCCCAACGCAGAATATTTTTGCCTTAGTTCCTTTTAGTACTTCTTGTAATAATTGTAATCGTAGAAGAGAACAATCTTGAAATTCATCGACAAAAAGATAGCGATAAGTTAACAAGTCTGGATTTTTTTGAAGGTGTTCTTTGGCTTTTTGAATGAAATCATTAAAATCTAGACTATGTGTGGATTGAAGTTCTATCTGATAAATTTGTAACACGGCAATGGCATGTAGAAGAAAAGTGTATTCTTCTTTTGTCTGCGTTTTTTTTAAAAAGGAAAAGAGAAGATCTGCATTCTCAAAGTTAGATTTAAATAGTTGTATAAACTGTTCGAGTTTCCTTTCCAATAATAAAAAGGAAGAGGAATTTAAAAAATCGATATATTGGGAATGGGTAATGTGAAAATAAGAAAGAATAGAGTGGTACAGGGTAGGAAGTGTGAAAATGAAAGAATGATAGAATTCTTGAATGACATAAGAGAGTAATTGAGGATTTGCGATGTGAAAGTTTTCGTTATGGAGAATTTGTATGGCTAATTTGTGAAAAGTAAGGACAGGAACGTTATATCCGTGTTTTTTTAGTTTGTTGGCAAGAGAACAAGAAGAATCATTGGTGAAAGAAAGACAGAGAAGTTCATTTGGTTTATATCCTCTTTCTTCTATGAGATAGATAATTTTACTAAGAATGGTAAGACTTTTCCCGGAACCCGCACCAGCAATGATAAGGGCAGCTTGTTCTTCTTCTAAAACACATTTTTCTTGATAAAGATCTAAAGATATGTCTTCGATGTCTTGAAATATCCTCCTTAAAATCGTTTTCTGTTTGTGAAAAAAGATTTCGTTGTTTTGTGATTGCCACTGTTTTAAATTTTGATATTGACGATAGAATCGTCGTTTTTGTGAAAAGAGAAGTAGATATCTTTTTTTTCGGATGTTCAAAAACTCTGGCTGATATTTTTGTTTGATTTCTTCTAGTTCCGCATTGGATAGATAATCTTCTCCTTGAAAATATTCTTCCCATGTTTGCATAAAATAACCATAACGGAATGTCGAAAAAAAAGCAAATGACAGAAATAGGGAAATGGCATTCCTTTTTGGTACAAACTAAAAAATGGGATACCATTTTTTTTAAAATAGTAAAAAAAAGCCTAATGTTCATCATTAGGTATATATTCTACAATATGTTCTAAGTTACAATCGAAATAGTCACATAATCGAGCGAATACAGAGACATCAATTTTTGTAATTTCGCCTCGAATAATTCGTTGTAAAACTTTAAAATCTGTATTGGTTTCTCTCATTAATTTATTTTTACTAGTTTTGGTAGTTGTTAATAAATCATCTAATTTGAAAAGATAATAGCCATTTTCTACATCGATTTTGACCATGTTAACACCCGGATTTCTATAAAATATAATAACAATTTTCTACCTTTTCAACTATTGGCTGGATAACCAATGCTATTTTGGAAAACCGTAAACTTTCTTTTCCTTTTGATTAAAAAGTGTTATACTGTTTTAGAGGGATTTCTATGATACAAAGATTTGAACCAAATATTCATATTGGACTAAATAATGAACAAGTTAAAATGAGAATTCAACAGAAGTGTGTACACCAAGATACGATGGTAACAACAAAGAGTATTAAAGATATTTTATTGTCAAATATTTTTACTCTTTTTAATATGGTAAATCTTATTCTCGGTTGCTTTATTTTAATGACCGGCTCTTATAAAAATCTTCTCTTTTTAGGAGTAGCTTTTTGTAATACGATTATTAGTATGTATCAAGAAATTCACGCGAAACGAATTATCGATAAATTATCGATTGTCTCTAGTACGAAAGTTACTCTGATTCGTAATGGAAAAGAGGAAAAGCATGTCGTTCAAGATATCGTGTTAGATGATATTATTTCCTATGCAGTAGGCAATCAAATTATTGTAGATTCCATTATTCAGGATGGAACAGTAGAAGTGGATGAATCGTTTATTACTGGAGAATCCGATACGGTGATTAAACAAAAAGGGGAAATGTTACTTTCAGGAAGTTTTATTGTCGGCGGTAGTTGTTTAGCATCTGTAGAACATATTGGGGATGAAAACTACACGAATCAAATTTCGAAAGAAGCAAAATATCTCAAGAAGGTCAATTCCGAGATTATGAAAACGATGAAGAAAATTATAAAGACGATTTCTCTTGTCATTTTTCCTTTAGGTATTTTACTTTTTTTGCAGCAGTACCATATTGTAGGCAATACTCTTTCTGATAGTATTGTCAATACCGTTGCTGCTTTAATAGGGATGATTCCTGAAGGATTAGTGTTGCTTACGAGTACGGTTTTAGCAGTTAGCGCGGTAAGACTTGCCCATCATAGAGTTTTAGTACAAGAACTTTATTGTATTGAAACACTAGCTCGTGTCGATACAATTTGTTTGGATAAGACTGGTACTATTACGGAAGGTAAAATGGAAGTTGTGGATATGATTCCCTTTGTAGAAGAACAACAAGCAGAAGAAATCTTTCATGCCATTGCTTGTTACAATCAAGATAAAAATGCTACTTCCATGGCTATTCGTGAAAAATTTAAAGGAACTACTGAGTATGAGTTAGTAAACTCAATTCCTTTTTCCTCTAAAAGAAAATATTCTGGGATGACTTTTCAAGGGAAAGGCACCTATCTATTAGGGGCACCAGAGTTATTAACCAAAGATAACAAAGTGTTGGAAAAAGTAAAGGAATATGCGGATTACCGTGTTGTTTTACTAGTGCAATCCAATGATGATCATTATGAAAAAGTAGGGCAGACAAAGGCTTTAGCGATGCTTCTGATTCGCGATACGATTCGGAAGAGTGCAGCACAGACACTCCAATATTTTAAAGAACAGGGAGTAGATATTAAAATTATTTCTGGGGATAGTGTTGAAACCGTATCGCGTATTGCCAAACATGTAGGTTTGGATACTTGTAAAGGAATTGATATGTCTACGGTTACGAAAGAGAATAATTTAAAAGAAATAGTAGAACAGTACAACATTTTTGGAAGAGTAACTCCCAGTGGAAAAAAAGATTTGTTATTGGCCCTAAAAGCGAACGGACATACTGTAGCGATGACGGGCGATGGGGTTAATGATGTATTAGCCTTGAAAGAAGCTGATTGCAGTTTAGCGATGGCGAGTGGTAGTGATGCTGCCCGTAGCGTTAGTGAGTTAGTTTTATTGGATTCTAACTTTGATGCGATTCCGAAAATTGTCAATGAGGGAAGACGTTCTATTAACAATCTAGAGCGTTCTGCTACTTTATTTTTAACGAAGACGATTTATTCTACTTTACTTGCTATTTTATTTGTTTTTATCGCTATGAGTTATCCTTTTCAACCTATTCAGTTATCACTCAATAGTATTGTAACGATTGGAATTCCTTCGTTTGTCCTTGCTTTAGAGCCTAATCATAATCGTGTACAAGGAGTATTTATTATCAATGTGATTCGAAGATCGATTCCCGCTGCTCTTATGATTCTTGTCAATATATTAAGTGTCATGTTATTTACAACTATTTTCCACTTTAGTCAAGAATATGTATCTACAATGTCCATGATTTTGTTAGCATTCTCTGGATTTGTATTATTATTTAAATTATGCTACCCATTTAATTATCTTCGTGGTATACTATTTGGCACGATGGTTGGAATTTTCTTAGGAGGAGCAGTAGGACTGAATACTTTGTTTGAACTAGTCTTATTAACTCCATTTATGTTTTTGTTTGTAGGTTTATTATGTTTATTAGATATTCCACTATTCAACTTCTTAACAGTGATTTGTGAGAAGAAAATATTTAAATATGAAGAAAGGATTACGAGGTAATATGACACCATTAATACTGACTCTTTTTGCAGGTATTTTTATCATTGGCGGTTTGCTATTAGGATTTTATTCCCGTGACCATAAAAAGATGATGAATCTGGTTATTGGAGTAGCATTCGGTGTGGTAGTAGCATTGATGATTTTCGAATTGCTTCCAGAGGCGTATGAAAAATTACAGGTTACTCCTATGTGGAAGACGATAGCCATGTTGACAATTACCATTTTAATTGGGATATTGCTTATGAATATTCTTGATAATTTTGTCCCTCATCATGAACATGAGAGTCATCATCACCATAAGCATAAAGATGATACCTGTCATAATGAGCACTTGAATCATATCGGTATTTTATCGACAGTAGCTTTACTCCTTCATAATATTATCGAGGGAATGACTCTCTATGTGGCAGCGCATGCTTCGATTTCTTCTGGATATTTATTATGTGTAGGAATTGGTCTTCACAATATTCCATTAGGAATTTTAGTAGCTGGAACTCTGCATACTAAAAAAGAGACTTGGGTAACGGGAACGCTTCTTTCTCTTTCAACCTTTATTGGGGGATTGTTGATGTATTTTATTCGTTCCATTATGAGTGAGTTTGTGGTAGGACTTTTAATTGCTCTTACCGTTGGTATGCTTGTTTATATTGCTTTTATAGAACTATTGGGTCAAATTATTCATAGTGAGCATAAAAAAATAAGTTGGTTAGGGGTTGCGATTGGTATTCTCTTGTTCACGATTAGTGGCATTATGGAATAAAAAAGAGTAATCTTTTTTATTTATAGAAACATTTGTTTGTGATATAATAAAAGTGGTGATACCCATGCAGAGAATAATTATGCACATTGATGTGAATAATGCCTTTTTATCTTGGAGTGCTATATGGCTCTTAAAAAAAGGATATCCAATCGACATTCGTACCATTGAAGCAGTAATTGGAGGTTCTGAGTCCATGCGACATGGTATTGTGCTAGCGAAATCTCCTATTGCTAAAAAAAGAGGAGTCAAAACGGCAGAGACATTAAGGGAAGCCAAAAGAAAATGTCACCATTTAAAAGTATATCCTCCTAATTATCAGTGGTATCGTAAAATGTCGAAAGCGATGTTTCACATCATTTCGAAATATACACCAGATATTGAGATTTTATCGATTGATGAGTGTTTTATAGATTATACACAAGTACGAAATTTACATGGGGATCCTTTAGTTTTTGCGCATCATCTCAAAGAGGAAATTCACGAACAACTAGGCTTTACTGTCAATATTGGAATTGCTAATAATAAGTTATGTGCCAAAATGGCATCGGATTTTGAAAAGCCAGATAAGGTACATACTCTTTGGAATGAAGAGATAGAGGAAAAAATGTATCCACTAGAAATTGGCGACTTATATGGAGTTGGTAAGAAAACAGCAGCCAAACTACAAGAGTTAGGAATTCATACCATCGGTGCTTTAGCGCATGCAGATGAAGATTTTTTAAAAAAGTATTTTAAGAATCAAACGATGCCACTTATTTGGAAAGCAAAGGGAATGGATGATACTCCGGTCGTTGTGGTGGGAGAAGAGCGAAAGGGAATTAGTAATTCTACGACATTTGCTTATAATCTAATTCGGACTGATGCTATTTTAAAAAATTTACAAGCACTCGTTGAAAATGTCTGTATATCCTTGCGAAAACAAGAACAATTTGCCTATGTGGTGGGTGTTACGATTCGCGATAAAAATTTTAAAACGTATTCTCATCAACGAAAACTCGTCAATGCGAGTTCTAATAGCGAAGAAATCTTTGAGGTAGCAAAGGAATTATTGCAAGAAATGTGGAATGAAGAACCAATTCGTTTATTAGGAGTGAGTCTTACGAATCTCACAAATAGTTGTCAAAGACAACTCTCTTTGTTTGAACCAGAAGAACAGAGAAAAACAAATAGCGAACTGGATAAAGTAGTGGATCAACTGAAAAAGCAGTATGGTTCTACGATTATTCAAAAAGCTTCTTTAGTAGATAACAATATTTCTAAAAAATATGATTAAAAGTTGAATTTCCAAGGATTGTTTAGTATAATGTTGGTAGGTGAGACATATGGTTTGGATATGGTTAGGAGTTATTATTTCATTGTTGCTAATAGAGTATATGTCTAGAAATTTTACGGCCATTTGGTTTGCTATTAGTGCTATGATTAGTTGTATTCTACTTCCAACAGTTGAAAAAACACAACAGTATCTCCTTCAGTTAGCGATATTTCTCGGGTTAGGAATTTTCCTTCTAGTTGTGATTAGACCTCACTGGATGAAATGGTTAGAAAAACGTAAGGAGAACAATCCCAAAAAACAGAAAGATTCTCCTAAGAAAGAATCAAGTGAAAAACCACAACCTAAAAATACGAAAAAATCAAGTCAAAAGAATAAGAAGAAGAAAAAGTGAGTTTTCTTTTTCTTTTGTGTTATAATAAAATTATGGTGATACTATGAATGAGCAAATGAAAGAACTTCAACTTCATTATATAGACTATGGTAATAAAGAAGGCGATACCATTCTTTTTTTACATGGCTGGGGTCAAAATATAGAGATGATGAAACCAGTAGGGGATGCTTTTCAAAAGGATTATCGTATTGTGATAATCGATTTACCGGGATTTGGTAAAAGTGAAGAACCCAAAACTGTTTGGACACTCTATGATTATGTAGATTGTATCCATCAGTTTTTACTTCGAAAAAATATTCAAAATCCTATTTTATTTGGACATTCTTTTGGAGGAAAAATAGCGCTATTGTATGCGAGTCAGTATGATACCAAGAAATTGATTGTCTGTGGAAGCCCTTATCGAAAAGCAATTGAGAAGGTTTCTATGAAGACAAAAATGTTAAAATCATTAAAAAAAGTTCCTGGTTTGAAAGGTTTAGCAGAAACAGCCAAGAAACATATGGGTTCTACCGATTATCGGAATGCTACCCCAAGAATGAGAGAAATTTTAGTAGAACATGTCAATCTAGATATTACAGAACAAGTAAAAAAAATTTCTGCTTCCACCTTGATTATATGGGGAGATCAGGATGAAGCAGTTCCTTTAGAATGTGCTTATGAATTAGAAAAATTGATTCGAGATGCGGGTGTCATTCTCTATCCTGGAGGAAGTCACTATGCATATTTAGAGGGATTAAAAAGGACGATTAATGTTGTGAGAGTGTTTTTAGAAAGTTAGGTGATGGTATGACTTTATTTCTAATTTCCTTAGTACCATATTTGATTTTTACCCTATTTAAACTAAAAAAAGCAATTCATATGTTACAACAAAATTACTATGATGAATCGCGGAGATATTTTCTATGGATATTTAAGAATCCAAAAAAAGTGTGGTTGGAATTAGATATATGGTTTCCAATCTTGACTTTTCTATTTTTTCTAAATGGATATCTTCCAGCAATTATTTTTGGTGTTTTTTATTTCTTATTAGCGGCAGAGTATAATGCCCGAAGAAATAAAGAACAAGTAAAAAAACCATTGGTGGTGACATCTCGTGTCAAAAGATTAATGATTACCATTTTTCTTATTTATTTCTTAATCATTGGGTTCATGTCCATTACTTACTGTGAACAGAATCTTTTATGGGATTATTTATTTTTAGGACTTTTGACCTACTTATCTTACTTTGTCGTTGCTGTAGCGAATGTTTTTAATATTCCTATCGAGAAATGTGTTTATTGGCATTATAAAAAACAGGCTATGAAGAAAATGAATGAGTATCATATTCCCGTCATTGGAGTAACTGGTAGTTATGGCAAGACGAGTAGTAAAAATATTATTTATGAGATATTGAGTATTAAATATAATACGTTTGTTAGTCCTAAAAATTTTAATACTCCTTATGGACTGATTAATTCTATTAATAATTATCTCGATAAATTTGAAGATTATTTTATTGCGGAGATGGGTGCTTTCAAAAAGGGAGAAATTGCTGCTACCTGTCGATTAATGAAACCAACTTATGGAGTCTTAACGGTCATTGGAGAGGCCCATTTGGAAAGTTTTGGTAGTCAACAAAACATTCAAGAAGGAAAGTTTGAACTAGTGGAATCTCTTCCAGAGAATGGTTTTGCTGTTTTAAATGGAGATGATGTCTATCAACTTCAGTATCCAGTAAAAAATAAATGTGCACTATATTGGGTAGGAATTACGAATCATAAAGTAGATGCCTATGCTACGAATATTAAACTTTCTAGCGAGGGAAGTTGCTTTGATGTCCATTTCAAAGGAGATAGTAACGTCTATTCTTTTCGTACAAAATTGTTAGGAAAACATAATATTTATAATATTTTACAGGGTGTTTTATTGGGATATAAATTAGGTATTAGTATAGAAGATTTAAAAAGGGCAGTTAGTCGTTTGCAGCCAGTAGAACATCGTTTAGAATTAAAATTAATAGGAAATTTATATATCATTGATGATGCCTATAACTCTAATCCAGTAGGTGCGAAAGATGCTTTAGAGGTTTTAGGAATGATGCCAGGTGAAAAGATTGTGGTTACTCCTGGAATGATTGAATTAGGAGAAAAACAATGGGAAGAGAATAAAAAATTAGGGATGGAAATTGCAGAACAGGTAGATTATGCTATCCTAGTTGGCGAAGAACAAACGAAACCCATTTATGAAGGCTTGTTAGAGGCAAAATTTAATGAAAATCACATTTATGTCTTAAAGGATGTAAAACAAGCTTTTCCACTCATCCAGAAGATAAAAAAAGAAGAAACTTATGTATTATTGGAAAATGATTTACCAGATTTATTTAATGAATAAAGGAGTGATGTTATGAGAATTAAAGTTGGTGTTATTTTTGGAGGAGAAACAGTAGAACACGAAGTTAGTATTATTTCTGCTTTACAAGCTATCGAAAATATGAATCATGATAAGTATGACATTGTACCAATTTATATCGCGAAAGACCGTACATGGTATACTGGTCATATGCTTTTAGATATCGAAGTATATAAAGACTTTACGGATTTGAAAAAATATGCAATTCCTTGTGTGCTAGTTTCTAAAAATGGAAAATTCTACCTTCAAAAGCAAAAGGGATTATTCCGTAAAAATATCACAGAATTAGATGTTGCTTTTCCAATTGTTCATGGAAATAATGTAGAGGATGGAACTCTTCATGGATATTTGAAAACGATAGGAATTCCAACTGTAGGAAGTGGTGTTTTAGGTTCTGCTCTAGGTCAAGATAAGGTAGTGATGAAACAAGTATTTGCCTCTATGAATTTACCAATTGTCGATTATGTTTGGTTCTATGATACAGAATATGCAGAATCCTCTAACGATATTATTAAAAAAATTCAAAAATTAGGACTTCCTGTCATCGTAAAACCAGCGACATTGGGAAGTAGTGTGGGGATTACTTTTGTGAAAAAGGATAAAGATTTACCAGGAGCTATTGAAACTGCTATACAATACGATCAAAAGATAGTGGTTGAAAAAGCCGTTCCTAATTTAGTAGAGGTCAATTGTAGTGTTCTTGGTAATTATGCTCATCAAGAAACGAGTGAGATAGAAGAAGTACTATCGACAGATGATTTCTTAACTTATCAGGATAAATATATCGGTGGTGGAAAAGGAAAGGCAAGCAAAGGTATGGCGAGTGCTAGTAGAATTATTCCAGCGCGGATTGACCATCATATGACGAAGGAAGTTAGAGATTTAGCTTGTGAAGCCTTTCGAGCGCTCAATTTAAGTGGCGTTTGTAGAATTGATTTTTTGATTGACAAAGAAACTAAAAAGGTATATTTAAATGAACCAAACACAATTCCAGGTAGTTTATCATTCTATCTTTGGGAACCTACTGGTAAGAAATATCAAGAACTTTTAGATGATATGATTACTTTAGCTATTAAAGATTATAAAGAAAAACAGAAGAAAATCTATGTTTTTGATACGAACATCTTAAGTGGATATGTGATGGGATCTAAAGGAATTAAAGGGGTAAAGGGAAAATTAAAATAAATAGATAAAAAGATGAACGGACTTACTTTATGAAAAATGCTCATCTTTTTTTGTAAGGAAAATCCTCTCCTGACAGTAATTGGGGTGAGAAAAACTGTAAACTTGTGCCAAAAAAGAACACAATCAATTTACAAATGAAAAAGGTATGCTATAATAAGAATAGGTTAATATACTAGGTAGGAAAAATTTAAAAATAATATTTCATCATTACTATTCCATTACATGAAATGTGGTAGTTTTAATAAAATATAATATGATGTGATGCTTAGTAAGAATCATGGATAGAAAATTTGCTATTTTATAAAATTGTGCTATAATGGTGTAGGTTTAGGGAGGATATCAATGGATAGAATTATTCAAGATGAAGAATACCATACAATCGTTTCTTCTATCTTATCCAAAAATGAATTTAGTAAAGAAATGCGTCAGATTAAACATCATGATAGTAATCGCTTGAATCATTTATTAAAAGTATCTTACTATTCTTATAGAATAGCAAAATATTTAAGACTAGATTATGAACAAGTAGCGAGAGCTGGATTACTACATGATTTCTATTTAGATAGTGTCTATAATCAGGAAACATTCCGGGAAAAAGTATTACTATATACTATGAAACATCCACAAGCAGCTGTGAAGAATGCGAAGAAGTATTTTGAACTTAGTGAAAAAGAAGAAGATATTATTCGTACACACATGTTTCCACTAGATGTTAAAATTCCAAAATATGCAGAAAGTTGGATTGTAAATTTAGTAGATAAGGGAATTAGTACGGTGGAATTTGGACATAAGTTTGAACATAGTTTTCACCGGATGGCCAATCTATATATCATCTTGTTGTTGCATTTTTTAAGAATAGGATAATTCCTATTCTTTTCTTGACAAGCCAAAGAAAAAAACATTATAATGGTATTGGTGGTATGGATGCTTAAGGTAGAAGATTATGAATGGTATACACTTATGGAAATTGAGCAAGAGGGGGATGATGATCTTCAATCTCAAATTCTCTATTTGCGTCAGCAAGAAATGCAAAGTTGGGGAACGAATCGACTTCAACGGCACATCCTTTTAGAACATCATCAATGTTCTTTGGTAGAGCTAGATAAAATTCTCACTCAATCCGTTCTTCTTCATACTAGTACATCTTTGTTTCCAGAGCAAGAAGTGGTTTTGTATCCTCAGTTTGCAGAAAGAGTGGCTACCAAATCATTTATTTGTGATGTTTCAGGAGCCATCATTTCTAAAGGAAGTTATTATATTTGTTATCAAGCCTTTTTTGATAATCTCACGAATGGTCGTAGATATGTCCTAAAACGACCACTTATTTCGGAACTAGGTAGTGAACATTTTTTCCCAACAACGATTTCTGAAATGGATGATTTAGACGAACATCTTAAAACAGCCTACGAATATCCCTTTGTGAGTGAATATGATTATTATGATATTGCAAGGAGAATAGGAGAGGGTGTTCCTATTCGACAATTGGGCATATCTCATTCTTCTAGGCAAAAAATAAAAAAACGATAATCGTATGATTGTTTTGTCCTCATAGCATATTAGGATAGTGCGCGCCCCTCCTAAGGGTGAAAGGTAGGTTCGAATCCCACTGGGGACACCAGATAGATACCAAACTCGATTTTTTCGAGTAACAATATAAACGACTTGTCAAAAAGTCGTTTTTATGTTATGATGAATACGTCAAGGATGCTTTGCATAAAATAAAAAGGGAAGACTTAACTTTGCCGAGTTGAGTACTTGCCCTTAAGTGGTAAGCACTTAATCTATGCTAGATTGAGTGCTATTTCTTTATATATGGAATAAAATTAACATAATTAGTTCAAGTGAGAAAAGAAGGTTAAAGATATGGACAATAGGAGAGATAAAATTTGTGGTTCATTAATCGGTGGGGCAATTGGCGATGCTCTTGGATATCAAATAGAGTTTAAGCAAGGGGTCAAAGAGAAAGAAATAACTACCTTTCAAGGTGGAATAGGTATTATATCAGATGATACCCAAATGACTTTATTTACAGCAAATGCTTTATTATTTAGAAAAACAAGAATTGCTATGAGGGGAATCGCAATGTTACCTGTTGATGCTATCTATCATTCCTATTTAGATTGGTTAGATACGCAAAATCATACCAATCATCATTCCTCTATTTCCTGGATTAAAGAATTAAAAGAATTAAATATTCCACGAGCACCAGGGAACACTTGTATCAGTGCATTATCTTCAGGAACGAAAGGAACGATTGAACAGCCTATTAATCATAGTAAAGGATGCGGTGGGATTATGAGAGTTGCTCCTATTGGTCTATTTATGAACGATTCTAAAATAGCAGGACAATTTGGGGCTGAAGCAAGTGCCATTACTCACGGACATCCTCTTGGAATTATTCCAGCCTATGTATTTTCAACTTTAATATGGTATTTATCAAGGACAGATTTGACTATCAAAGAAGCATTAGATAAATCCATGAAACAATATGAAGAAAACTTCGATATTTTTGATGAAGAATATAAGCATTATTTCATAGAATTAGTGAATCAAGCGATAAAACTATCTGAAGAACATAAAAATGATATAGAGGCCATTCGTGAACTTGGTGAAGGTTGGGTAGCTGAAGAAACTTTTGCTATCGCTATTTATTCTTGTTTAAAATATTCTAACAGTTTCAAAGATGCTATTATCTGTTCTATTAATCATGATGGTGATTCTGATTCGACAGGAGCGGTAACGGGCAATATCATGGGAGCATATTTAGGATATGAACAAATACCTGTAGAATATAAAAATCATGTGGAATTAAAAGAGGAAATATTAGAATTAGCAAATGATTTAGCAAGTGAACTTCCAGTTGGAGAATATAATGAACATAATGATGAGTATTGGCTTAGTAAATATGTGTATTGTAAAAGAGATTTGTCATTAAAATAAGTTGTGATAAGGGAAGATGGTAACAAAAAAGACAAGTTTATTCAAATTTACTTGTCTTTTTCCTTTGCTTTATCCCATGACTTGACCGCCGTTATTATGGATGACTTGACCAGTCATATAACTAGAATCATCACTCGCTAGAAACACAAAAGTAGGGGCTAATTCATAAGGCATTGCTCCTCTTGCCATCGCGGCATCTGCTCCTAATGATGGTATTTTTTCTTTGACCCAACAGGCAGGTTGAAGAGGTGTCCAAAAAAATCCAGGGGCAATAGCATTTACCCGAATATTTTTAAGTGCAAGATTGCGGGCAAGGGCTCTTGTAAATCCAATAATAGCACCTTTCGTTGTAACATAGTCAATTAATTGTGGTTCTCCAAAAAAGGCTGTGACGGATGATAGGTTAATGATGGAGTCTCCTGAATGTAAATGGGGTAAAACTTTTTTTGTTAGATAAAACATTCCATATACATTTACTTTCATCGTTCTATCGAATTGTTCATCACAGATATGTTCTAAGCTATCTTGTTGATATTGAACACCGGCATTGTTGACTAGAATGTTTATTTTTCCAAATCTTTGTAAGGTTTCTTCCACAATTTTTGTGCAAAAATGGTTATCGGAAATATCCCCGGACAGTAAGAGACATTCTCCTCCTAGGGATTCAATATAATCTTTGGTTTCATTCGCATCCACATGTTCATTGTAATAGGGAATTACTACTTTTGCGCCTTCTTTGACAAAGGCGATAGCAGCTGCTCTACCAAGACCACTATCTCCACCAGTAATAATCGCAACCTTGTCTTTTAATTTTCCGCTGCCACGATAATTGGGATTATCGAAAATAGGTCTAGGAACCATTTTATATTCTAAACCAGGCTGTGTTTCTTGTTCTTGCTCAGGTGCCATAATTTGGTAGGTTGTATATTCCATTCCTAAATCTTGGCCGTATTGATAGACTTTGTTTCCAAATTGATAGTCGTACATCATAAAATCCTCCTAATATACTATATGACATAGGTTATGGATGGTTATTCAAAAATCTTGATAGTGTTTTATATGAAAGAAAATGACAAATGAGGGGAGAAAAGAGATATTTCATTCGATTTTCTAAAATTTTTATGGTATACTAACTTATAGAGAGTAGGGAGTACCGTGGGAAAACCAAAAAGAAAAATTGATATGGGAGATGCTATATTCTTTATTTTATTAGTGTTTATGGCTATTTTTCTCATCCCATTTTATGGGCCGATTATTG
The DNA here is from genome assembly GCA_947629315.1 of uncultured Bacilli bacterium. GTDB lineage: Bacteria > Bacillota_I > Bacilli_A > RF39 > UBA660 > UBA5578. The sequence continues at coordinate 61,671 of CANRDB010000001.1, read as the reverse complement.
ATATCTGGATTTTAAGTGCCCAGTTTTTAGTGGGGACGAATACTTATTTGGGATTGCTTGGGTTTATTTTCGGACTATTTATCATGTTTTTAGCTTTTCGTAATGATAATGGAACAGCGAAAGTTTTTTCCCTTATCTTATCTTTTGCCTTTTTATTGTCACCTTTTTGGTCTTATTTTGGGGATAAGGTATATTTGGAACGTGTCTTCGATGATTACCATTTTAAAGATATTTATGTAATCCAGCCAACTGAATGTGAGTTTGTGAAGAAGACACAGGAACAGTTTGTGAATAAATTAGAAGAGCAGTATGGGGGAGATTTAGATTTAGATATAGAGTTGAATCAACAATTACCTAAAAATATTGCTTTTAAGGATAAAATAAAATGTATGCCAGCGAAAACCCATTATGTATACGTTGTTCAGTATACGGATTCGTATGGACAAAAACGATTAGTTTCCTTTGATGATAGAGATCAGTTGAATTCTAACTTGAAATCTCAGTCTTTTGAGGTATTGTATTCCTATATTCAAGACTATTTTGAAGAGAAAATTCCGAATAAAAAGACATTATTTGAATTTTACATTTATGAAAAGTCAGATGGATTACTGAAATTAGACCGAACGAATATTGTTTCTAAAAAATTAGTAATTCCATTGCCGACGGAAATCAATTTATCTAATTTTAATGAAGATAAGCGATTTGTTTTAGATGTTACTTTGACGTTAGCAACACCGATTGAGAAAGCTCATGAAATTATTGAAGAATTAGATCAAAAGACGGATTATCCTCTACAAGCTATCGTCCGTTATGGCAATTTAGCGCACTATTATCGGGATGGTCAGTGGACGACAAATGGGGTACAATTTTTAAATCAATTAGAAAAGACTCTTTCATGAGTTTTTTTAATGATTTTTAATAAAATTTAAGTTGACAGTTAAACTTAAACATGCTATACTGATGCAAGGTTGGGTAATGATTATGAATGAGGAAGACTTGTTAGAAAGCGAAAAATTTTTAATTCATGCACGTTATTTATTTAAAATCATGAATCAACAAATTATGAGAGATTTAAAAACTTATCAAGTAGATGCAAGTGAGATGATTGGTCTAGTATTGCTTCATTGTCATCCAAAGGGACTTTCCATGACGGAAGTTACCAATTTATCCATGACCGATAAATCAATGACGACAAAAGTGATGAATAAACTGGAAAAAAAAGGCTATATTTATCGTGATAGGGAGAGTAGCACGAAGAGAAATTACAAGGTCTACTTAACAGATTTAGGTATCTCAAAAGCAATGCAAGTAGAGAATTTGTTACAAAGAAAAGAAAAGTGCTTTCAAAGTAATTTTACGGAGGAAGAACAAAGAATCTTAAGACAGGCATGGCAGTGCTTGTTACGAAAATATATTTAGAAAGGATGCGAAATCTATGTTAAAATTGAAAAATATAACAAAGACGTATGTCACAGGTGATACGAAGGTAGAAGCATTAAAAGGAATCGATATTTCCTTTCGGGAAAGTGAGTTTGTATCGATTTTAGGGCAATCTGGTTGTGGAAAAACAACCCTCCTAAATATAGTGGGTGGATTGGACCGTTATACGAGTGGAGATTTAATTATTAATGGTAAGTCTACCAAAGAGTTTAAAGACAGAGATTGGGATACCTATCGAAATCACTCTGTTGGATTTGTGTTCCAAAACTATAACTTAATCCCTCATCAAACAGTACTATCTAATGTAGAATTAGCGCTTACACTTTCTGGTGTACCAAAACAAGAACGTCGGAAAAGAGCTTTAGCGGTTTTGAAAAAGGTTGGCTTGGAAGATCAAGTTAATAAAAAACCAAATCAAATGTCTGGTGGGCAGATGCAGAGAGTGGCTATTGCGCGAGCTTTAGTTAATGATCCAGATATTCTTCTTGCCGATGAACCAACAGGAGCATTGGATTCTGAAACTAGTATTCAGATTATGGAATTGTTGAAAGAAATTGCTAAAGACAAATTAGTCGTAATGGTTACCCATAATCCTGATTTAGCGGATCGTTATTCTACCCGTATTGTGAAATTATTAGATGGAAGTATTGTGGATGATTCTAATCCTTATGAAGGGGAAAAGGAAAAGAAAAAAAGTAAGACTAGTAAGAAAACTTATATGTCTTTCTTAACAGCGCTCACTCTTAGTCTTAATAACTTGATGACGAAAAAGGGGAGAACCATTTTAACAGCGTTTGCTGGTTCTATCGGTATCATAGGAATTGCCCTCATACTTTCTTTATCGAGTGGAGTAAGACAATATATTAGTAGAGTAGAGGAAGATACGTTATCTTCTTATCCTATCCAATTGGATGAAGCAACCGTAGATATGACATCGATGATGGATTTAATGTCTAGCGGTGCTAGGGTGGAAGAACATGATTTAGATAAGATTTATTCTCATGATATTTTAGGAAATGTCGTTAGTTCTTTTACTTCACAAATTACACAGAATAACTTAGAGAAATTTAAGAAACATATAGAAGACCATCAAGATACTTTTGATTCTTATACGAATGCGATTCAGTATTCTTACAATCTAGATTTACAACTTTTTAATCCTGATACATCAGAAGAGATTATTCAAGTTAATCCGAGTCCTATTATGGATAAGATTGGTTTTGGAAGTACGGCTATGTCTTATTCTATGGATCAATATAATGTTTGGCGTGAACTCATGGATAATGGGGAATTATTAAAAGGTCAATACGATGTAGTTTATGGAAGATGGCCAGAGAAATATAACGAAGTGGTATTGATGGTGGATGAAGAGAATAACATTAGTGACTATACTCTTTATACATTAGGATTAAAAGATCAAAAAGAGGTAGAAGATCTCTTTAAAAAGGTAGCAGCTGGTGAGAAATTTGAATTTGAACCAACTTCTTATGAGTTTGATGAACTTGTTGGATTAACTTTTAAATTGGTTTTGAATCCTGATTATTACGAAAAACAATCTGGTATTTGGGTTAATAAAAAAGATGACTATGAATACATGAAAAAAGTATTAGAGGAATCAGAGGATTTAACAATTGTCGGTATTATCCGACCAAATGAAGAAGCTATTTTGACTGCTAGTCATGGAGAGATTGGCTATACGAAAGAACTTACGGAGTATGTGGTAAAAGAAATCAAAAAGAAAGAGATAGTGAAAGAACAACTAGACAATCCAGACATTAATGTGTTTACCGGATTAGAGTTTAATACAGACAATAAAAATTTTGATATGACAGCTTTAACACCTGAGCAACAAGCCTATTTAGCATCCCTATCTCAAGAGGAGTTAGCGCAAGTCATTGCGAATTATATGGAGACTTATGGAGCTACTTATGAAGATAATTTGAAAGCTTTAGGAATTGTTGATTTAGATAGCCCAAGTTCTATTTTGCTATATCCAAAGGATTTTGATGCAAAAGAAGAATTGATGTCATTAATTGAAGACTATAATGATAGTGTAGGAGAAGAGGATGTCATTAATTATACGGATATCGTAGGGGTAATGATGTCTGGTGTTACTACTATTATTGACATTATCAGTTATGTTTTAATTGCTTTTGTATCTATTTCCCTCGTGGTATCTAGTATAATGATTGGTATTATTACGTATATTTCTGTATTAGAGAGAACCAAAGAAATCGGTATTTTAAGAGCAATTGGAGCTAGTAAAAAAGATATTTCTCGTGTCTTTAGAGCAGAGACAATTATTGAGGGATTTACTGCTGGTATCTTTGGTATAGCGACAACCGTTCTTTTGAATATTCCAATTAACATGATTATTAAGAATGTGACGGATATTTCTAATATCTCTCAACTTCCTGTTGTTGGTGCGATTATCCTCGTTATCATTAGTATTGTATTAACGCTTATTGCCGGATTATTCCCAGCACGTATGGCATCTCGAAAAGATCCAGTAGAGGCTTTGAGAACAGAATAGACACTACGGTGTCTTTTTGTTTGACAGAAAGAGAAGAACTTGGTATAATACGCCCTAGTGATTTTATGAAAAAGGGTTCTATTCGTCATTTAAAATTTTATATCGATAAAAAGGATTTAGCCAACAAATTATTAACACTCGTCTGTGTGAATACGATGATAGTAGGAGCGGTGGCTACTTTTTCGCATGCCTTTTATTATCATCCACAGGAAAGACCTTGGTTAACAGAAAATGTATTTTGTGGAAATGAAATAATTATAGAGGAAGAAGCCGAAGAGGATATTTTAAAAGAGTTAGAACAAGAATTAAATATTACTATTGAACAAAATGAGGATGATTATTTATTGTTAAATGCGATTCGAGAAAATCCTTATTTAACGAATCGGGAAAAAGATACTTTTTATCGGTTTGCGGATTATTTTCAAGATAATCCCTATTTGGATAAAGAAAAGGTGTATGAGCGACTATTGAATGTCAATACTCGTTTTGCGCTCCGAGGAAATTTACCAGTAGGAGAGAATACTTTGGCTGTTTATCTACCAGAGTACCATGATATTGTTTATTTTCAAATTCGTTATGATGAAGATACGATGTTACATGAAGATGGGCACAGTATTCAAGATAATGAGAAAATTCCAGATTGGTTTTTGGAGGGAATGGATCAGTTGATTGTTCTAGAATATACTTCCGATCAGCCATTTGTCTTAACGGAGGTTTATCCTTATCAAGTAACGATGGTGAAACTATTATGTGATTTAGTGGGTTCTGATACAGTATTAAAGGCATATACGACCGATGACCCGGAACTGTTGTATGAGGCTTTGGAAAAAGTTTATGGCAAGAAAGAAGATGCGGAAAGAACACTTACTATCTTTGGAGATATAGTGGAGCATAAAACCGAAATCCCAAAAGAGGATATTCTATTTTGCTTTTCTACACTTTCCACTTATGTTTTACAAGGCATGCAAAATGATGCACAAGCGGTTCGTTATCATTACTATGTCTTAGCTTCTATTTTTTCAGAAGAAGCTGGAACATTTGAGGATAATACAAAGTATACATTAGAGAAAGCTTACCTTTCTTCTAAATTAAAGAAACAGGGATATGATCAAGCGATTGTTCTTCCAGAAGCAGGTTATCAAAAGAAATATAAGTAGGTATATTTCTTTTTTTATGGCATTGACTTCTTTTCCTCTTTTTAATATAATGCTCATAAGAAGATAGTTCGGTTTTTGTAGGAGGAATTTATGGGGAAAACGGTAAAACTAATTGTATTAGATAACTTTAAGGAAGTAGGCGCGAAAGTTGATCAAGAATTGCGACGAATGACGAAACAGAAAGAATCTTATTTAACGCAAATATCAGATATTCGTTTTTCAAATGGCGAAGGAAAAGTTCGCATTGAAGAAACAGTTCGTCATCAAGATTTATTTATTTTATGTGATGTTGGGAATTATCACATTTCTTATCCTTTGCACGGAGAACAACATTGTATGTCACCAGATGAACATTTTCAAGATGTGAAACGAGTCATTTCAGCTACGAGTGGTCGTAGTGAACATATTACCTTGATTATGCCATTATTATACCAATCTAGACAACATAAACGAAAGGGAAGAGAGTCACTAGATTGTGCGGTGGCACTTCAAGAATTAGAGACGTTAGGAGTCGATAGTATTGTGACTTTTGATGCTCATGATCCGAATGTTGCCAATGCTATCCCGAATTTACCCTTTGAGAATTTTTATCCTACGCATACCATTCTGGAGACCTTAATTGAGCAAGAAGATTTAGAAAATTTATTAGTAGTTAGTCCAGATATGGGAGCTATGGAACGTTCTCGGTATTATGCAGAATTACTAGGATGTGATGTAGGAGTATTCTATAAGCGCCGGGATTTAAGTAAAGTGGTCAATGGAAAAAATCCAATTATTGATCACATCTATATGGGAGCCGATGTGCAAGATAAAACTATTTTAGTAGTAGATGATATGATTGCTTCTGGTAGTTCTATGATAGAAGTAGCAGAGGAACTGAAGAAAAGAGGAGCTCATAAGGTTTATTTAATTTCTACTTTTGCGCTCTTTACTGAGGGAATTGAGATATTTCAAGAGGCTTATCAAAATCATCTATTCGAAAAATTATATTCTACGAATTTATCGTATGTTCCGGATACGATTAAAAAGTTAGATTGGTTTTATGAGGTAGATTGTTCTAAATTTATCGCTAAAATTATTGATACCTTACATAGAGGGATTTCCATTCATACCATTCAAAATGGAAAGCAAGAAATTTTTGAGAAAATTCAAAAGAAATTAGATTCTTAAAATTGTTTATCATAACTTGAGGAGGAAGACATGAAAGAAATAGTAGATGAATTAAGAAAACAAAATAAAACCATCGCTGCGATGGAGTCTTGTACGGGTGGATTCATTACTAATGAGATTACTAATATTGAGGGCGCTAGTAATGTTCTTCGTTTTAGTGCGGTTACCTATTCCAATGAGTACAAAATAAAGATGGGTGTTTTACCAGAAACGATATCTACCTATACTGTGTACAGTATGGAAGTGGCTAGAGAAATGAGTTTACAGATTAGTCAGTATGCCGATGCAGACTATGGAATTGGTATTACAGGACAATTGAACGGTTCGAAACCGAGTCATGAGGAGGATGAATCTTATAAGGTGTATATTAGTCTTTATGACCGAGAACATCAAATTTATTATGAGCAACAATTGACCATTACCAATCAAACGAGACGAGAGGGAAAGCAAATGATTTTAGAAGAAGTAAAACATTTACTGAACCATATCCTTTTGGAAAAATAAAAACGCATATTAGGGATGCGTTAACTTATTTTTTGTTTGATAGGATGAGATTCCTTTGAATAGTATTTTTCATAGAATAGGTCAATCACATCGGTTGATTTTTTTCCTTTTTGGGATATGCCAATCATTGATTGATACCGATATGTTCCATCTTTCTCTATAATATTATAGACGAGTTCTAGAAATGCGAGTTCCTGTAAACAGTCTTTTAAAAGAAAAAGAGTAGATAATAGAGAATCGGATGGATTCTTTGGTAAAAAAAGGATACCACTCTTGTGCGTTTCCTGTTGTGGATTACTAGAAATGTCCATCCATACTAATTTTTGTGTCGAAGCGACCATAAGGGCTGTTTCCGTTTTTGATTGATTATAATCAAGACATAAATTGGGATGTCTTTTCATGTATAATTCCCAATACTCTTTATGATTTCTAAGATTATTTTGAGGGTAAAAAGCTTCTGCATGCCAAGAATCCAAATTGGAAATAACGAGTAACTTAGGAAGTTTTCGCATGACCGACTTTTTCTTTTAAATAGGTTGGTATTGCTTCATTTCCACTACAGAATTCTGTAGCAGCATGAATATTTGGTTCCTGTGTTGTAAACTTTTTTACTTCAATATCTCGGAAATAATCTATGAAAGGTTGTAAGGATGATAAAGATTCGATTTGTTCTTCGGTGATGATATCATCTGGAATGAGTAATTGCCCGTGTTTTCCATGCAGAATAAACGTTGGTCCTTCGTAAGTAGTACTATTGTTAAATAGGACAATTCCCTGTTGAATCCAGTGCATAATGACTGCATAAAAATTTTCTTGATTTGCGTATTCTAATAATTCTTGATCATCGCGAAAAAAGTGTTCACAGAGAATTCTAACATAATCCACATGTACTTCTACCGTCTTTCTAGGACCAGTTACCCCATAATTCCTCATGGGTTTGTCATCATGAGATTTGTCTGCTAATAATATGGTTCCATCAGGGAGAATCAGTGCCATTTTGATATCTTGTTTCTCTTGATTAGACGGCATATATTCTGTTTTTGTCATAAAATCAATCATTTTCATACAACCACCAACTTCATTATACCTTATAGAATAAGGAAATTCAAGGGAGGAAGGCATATGCTTTATTATTTTTTCGTAATGAATATAGTCAGTTTTTTTCTTTTTGGAGTAGATAAGCAGAAGAGTAAGAAAAAAGAGTACCGTATTCCCGAACGCTATCTTCTTGGCAGTGCTTGGATAGGGGGAAGTTTTGGTGCTCTATTTGCGATGTTTTATTTTCACCATAAGAATCGAAAAGGAAAGTTTCTTTTAGTAATTCCTCTTACTTGTATTTTGTGGACTTTTCTTTTATGGTTATTTAAATAGTCCTTTGAATAGGGAATTGCCAATTTTTCTTCCTAAAGTATTCATAGCCGAATTGGTGACTTTATCAGCTGCTTTTTCCGCTTTGGATTTCTTTTTTTTCTCTTTTGCTTTTGCCTTTTCTTCTTTTTCTTTTTGTTTTTGTTCTAAGGCGAGTGCTTCCGCTTTCTGTTTTTCCTCTATGACTATTTTTAAATTTTCATAGGCAGATTCATTGTCTATCTTGGTATCATATTTTCCTTTAAAGAGGCTTTTATCAAGAATGGAATGGCGTTCTTCTTCTGTAATGGTTCCCATTCTACTTTGTGGTGGAAGAATGGTTGCTTCTTCTACCATATTGGGTTCTCCCTCTTCGTTTAAGAAAGAGATTAAAGCTTCTCCTGTTCCTAAAGACATGATGGCTTCTTCCGTATTGATTTCTGGATTTTCTCGGAAAGAACTAGCGGCTGCTTTAATCACTTTTTGTTCTGCTGGAGTATAGGCTCTTAAAGCATGTTGAATACGATTCCCTAACTGTGGTAGAACCTCTTCTGGAATATCTTTTGGACTTTGTGAAATAAAGTAAAGACCAATTCCTTTTGAACGAATCAGTTTGACGATTTGTGTCACTTTTTTAATCATATAATCTGGCATTTCTTCAAAGAGAAGATGGGCTTCATCAAAGAAGAAAACAATTTTAGGTTTCGCGATATCTCCCACTTCTGGAAGAGTATTGTATAAATCGGTTAACAGCCAGAGGAGAAAAGTAGCATAGAGATTTGGCTTTTGAAATAATTTTACGGCATGAATGACATTGATAAAACCACGACCATCAGTTGGATCGAACCGAATAAAATCTTTGATGGAAATACTGGGTTCTCCAAAGAAGAAATCTCCTCCTTGTTCCTCTAACACGAGTAAATTCCGTTGAATCGTTCCAATACTTTGTAGAGAGACATTACCATATTCTAAGGTATATTGACTGCGGTTATCACCCACATACTGTAATACAAGTCTTAAATCTTTTAAATCGATTAATTTCCAACCATTGTCTTTTGCAATCTTAAAGACGATGGTTAAGACACCTGTTTGAGCCTCTGTTAGTCCCAACATTCGCGCTAATAAGTCAGAACCAACATTTTCAATGGTTGTCCGAATAGGATGCCCAAATTCTCCATAGACATCCCAAAAATGAGTAGGGAAGTTTTCAAAGGTAAAGTCAGAAATGGCTAGGGTTTGAAGCCGTTCTTCTATTTTGTCATTGGAAGCACCTGGAAAAGGCATTCCTGCTAAATCTCCTTTGATATCGGCTAATACAACCGGTATGCCTGCACTAGAAAAACTTTCTGCCATTACTTTTAGGGTAATGGTTTTTCCACTACCAGAAGCTCCCGTAATGAGTCCATGACGATTAGCCATATTTGGTAAAATTGCGAGTTCTTGTTTTCCAACTCCGATTAATATTTTTTGATTACGATACATATCTATGTCCTCCTAATGTAAACCTATTATATCATGAAACGAAAAATCCAACAATATATGGTAGAATTAAAATTAGGAGCCTTAAAGGTTCTTACTTATCAAGAATTTTTGAATTTTTTTATTGATCATACTAAAAAAACACATAGTGAGAATCAAGGTGTTTTCTCTTATAAAACATATTTGCGAATAAAACCATTTTTACCAGAAGATTGTTCCCTTTATTGGGATATGATTTATGAAGACTTTGACTATGATGGGAAAAAATTAATCCATTCTAAAATTTTAGAAACCAATGTCAGTCAAAGGACAATTATTACTCGAAATGAGTATCTAAAAACAGAAGAACAATATCAAGAAACGGTAAAAAGAATAGAACAGGTGAAATATCATTATTTTTATGTAGATTTATTTCAAATCCATCAAATTTCTCATACTTATGATTTTCTATTTTTATGTAATTTGAAATTAGAAAAAGAAATGGAGGACCCTTTTTCTTTTTATGTCATGACGAAACTGTCTTCCATTTTAAAAAGAGATGCCCAAGTTTTATTATCTTATTTTATTTCTAGCCCAGGAAAAGATGTTGCTTGTAAAATTTCTCTCGTTTCCTTGAGTAAAGGAACTTATCGTATTCACCGTAGAGAATCTTTTGAATGGTTTGGATTTCATAAGATAAAAGACTGTGTTTGTAAGAGAAAGTATCATATTCAGTAAAAAAATTTTATTGTTAATCATAAAAATGGTAGAATGAATTTATAAATAGTTAGTAGAAAGTTTAGAAAAACCAAAAGAGTAGACATATCCGATAGGGAAAGCGCTACTTTTTTTTGTAAAATAATGACTTTTAGTCTTATTGCCAAATAGATAAGTAGGAATTCATCATTTATGGTATAATAGGACATAAGAAGGTGAATATATAGTGGAGAAAATTATATTAGTAGACGGAAATAACTTGTTATTTAGAAGTTACTATGCGACGGCTTATAATGGAAATTTTATGAAGAATAGTAAGGGATTTCCAACGAATGCCTTATTTGGTTTTACCAATATGATGAATAAGATTATTGAGGAAGAACAGCCAACTAGAATTCTTGTTGCGTTTGATAAAGGGAAAACCTTTCGACATGCTAAGTACGATTTCTATAAAGGAGGGAGAATAGAAACTCCTGAAGAATTGAAAGTACAATTTCCCATTGCCAAAGAAATGCTTGGATATATGGGAATTCAGTATTATGAAATAGATAACTATGAAGCAGATGATATTATAGGAACATTCGCACGTATTTGTGATGAGGATCCCAATTATGTAGGAACAATCATTAGTAGTGACAAAGACTTACTACAATTGTTATCGAATCAAGTCGATATTAAATTGTTAAAACAAAAGGATTATATTCGTTATAATCCAAAGACCTTTCAAGAAGCGTATGGCATTGAACCCATTCGTATGATTGATTTAAAAGCATTGATGGGAGATGCTTCTGACAATATTCCGGGAGTAAAAGGAATTGGTGAGAAGACTGCTCTAAAATTATTAGTGGAGTATGGTACTTTGGATAATCTCTATCAACATATTGATGAAATGAAAGGAGCTACGCATGATAAATTGGTGGCTGGTAAAGAAGATGCATACATGAGTTATGAAATTGCTACCATTGAAAGGAATGTTCCTTTAGAAATTCATATGGATGATATTCTCTATCGTCCAGAGGATACTGAGAAATTGAATGCTTTATATGAGGATTTAGAGTTTTATTCGTTCTTGAAAAAAAGAGAGCCAAAAACTATTCAAGAGGATATTTCTTATGAGGTAGTGACAGATGGAAGTATCTTAGATACCATTACAGAGTGTGCGATTTATCTAGGGACTACGGACTCCAATTATCACCATACTGATCTTCTTGGTATGGGAGTTTATGATGGAAAGAAAGGGTATTTTGTTCCTTATTCTATCTTGAAAGAAAAGCCTCTCTTTTTAACGAAAGCAAAAAAAGATACTTATGATGCGAAAAGAGTAACGGTTGCCTTAAAGTGGCATGGTATTGATATTGATCAAGTAGAATATGATACGATGATTGCTTCTTATCTTTTGGAATATAATCAAAAGGAAGATATTGCTTATCTAGCAAATGAACTAGGGTATTCTATTCCCTTTAAAGAAGAACTTTACGATAAGAAAAAAGGGTATGAAGAAGAAAAGATAGAACGGGCTTGTATTGCGAAAGCGAAATTTATTTATGAGACAAAAAAGCAATTGTTAGAAGCTTTGAAACAAGAAGAATTATTAAATTTATTTTATGAAATCGAGATGCCTTTATCAAACGTTTTAGCAACTATGGAATATAATGGTATCTGTGTGAATAAAAAAACATTACAAGAGATGGGAGAAGAAATTCAAATTAAAATCGATCTTACTAAAAATACGATTTATAACTATGCTGGTGAAGAATTTAACATCTCCTCTCCTGTACAATTAGGGGAAGTATTGTTTGAAAAACTGAATCTTCCACATGGAAAGAAAGGAAAAAATGGATATTCAACCGCTGCTGATGTTCTCGAAAAATTAAAGGATAAACATCCTATTATTCCAGAAATTTTAGAATATCGCATGCTGACAAAATTGTATACCACTTACATTGAAGGATTAATCGACATGATTATGGACGATGGAAAAATCCATACGATTTATACGCAGACGTTAACTCGTACTGGAAGACTTTCTTCCATTGAACCAAATCTTCAAAACATACCGATTCGTCATGAATATGGAAAACTCATTCGTAAGGCTTTTGTGCCTAGTCCTAATTCTCTTATTGTAAGTAGTGATTATTCGCAGATTGAACTTCGTATCTTGGCCCATGTAGCGCATATTCCACAATTGATTCAAGCTTTCCAAGAAGGAGCAGACATTCATAGTAAGACGGCTAGTGATATTTTTAAAGTAGGGGAACAGGAAGTTACAAAAGATATGCGAAGAGTCGCTAAAGCAGTGAATTTTGGAATCATCTATGGAATTAGTAGTTATGGATTATCGGAAAATATTGGAGTAACTCCTAAAGAGGCTCAAAACTTTATCGATAACTATATGGGTACTTATCCAGGTGTTCAAACCTATATGGATGAGACAATTCAGTCTGCTCATCAGAATGGCTATGTGCGAACGATGTTTCACCGTAAAAGAACGATTCCAGAATTAGAGAATAAAAATTATATGATTCGACAGGGAGCAGAGCGGATGGCTCTAAATACTCCTATTCAGGGAACGAGTGCGGATATTATCAAAAAAGCAATGATTGATATTGATGCTGCTTTTCGAAGAGAACATATTCAGTCTAAGATGATTGTTCAAGTTCACGACGAACTCGTTTTCGATTGCCTAGAAAGTGAATTTGAAAAAGTAAAACAAATTGTAGTCGATTGTATGGAACAGGTAATGGAATTAGAAGTACCTTTAAAAGTGGATGTCGAGTACGGTAGCGATTGGTATCAAGCAAAATAGGTGACTTATGGAAATGAAAACAAAAGAGCATAAAGTGAGTAGGGTAATGACGGTTAGTGTTGTTACCAATATTCTTTTAGCGATTTCTAAAATTGTATCGGGAATTGTCTTTACCTCTACGGCTTTAATTGCTGATGGAATTCACTCTTTTAGTGATTTAGTGACAGATTTTTTTGCAATTATTGGTAGTCATATTTCTCAAAAACCGGCGGATTTGGAACATCCTTTTGGCCATGGAAACGCAGAATATCTAACAAGTTTAGGGATTAGTGTCATGATTCTTGGTGTGGGTGTTGGAGTGATTTATAATTCTCTCCTTAGTAAAGCACAGGTATCCAGTGCGATAGTGATTGTAGTTTCCTTGCTTACAATCTTTGCTAAATATTTTTTATCTAGTTACATTATTCGTAAGGGAAAGCAATATAAAAATGCTATCTTATTATCTAGTGGAAAAGAGAGTAGGACAGATGTCGTTAGTTCGATTGTCGTATTATTTTCTTCTATCCTAATTCAATTTAGTGATCAATTTCCTATTCTCCTCTATGCTGAAAAAGCAGCAGCCATTCTCATTGGACTCTTTATTTTCGGGGTAGGAATTGGTATTATGAGAGAAAATATCAGTACTCTTCTCGGGCAAAGAGAAACGAATGAAGATTATTTAAATCGATTAAGACAATTGATTGCGAAACAACATGGTGTTGTCAACGTGAAAGATGTCATTTTGATGCGTTATGGTTCGGTATCTACTTTGAATCTTATCATTACGATGAAAGGAAATACCTCCCTTAGAAAATCGCATGATATCGCTGACATTTTAGAAACCAAGATTAAGAAATTTAGTCATTCGATTCAATATATTCAAATTCATATTGAACCGGAAGAAAGTGAATAAAAAAGAAATCCCTTTCAAAGGTAAATAGGGCGAGCCTTTTGTTGACAAGGAAATTCTTTCGTGATAAAATAAACTCTAGAAATCGAGGACGAAGACTAGTAATAATAGGATGATGCGAAGAGAGTTCCCAGTTGGTGTGAGGGAATCATCAGAGGATTATGAATCTACTTCTGAGAGAAATGTAAACATTTTCGGATAAATCCGTTATCAAGAAATTAAGACCAAAGTAGGATGGTACCGTGTTATGCACTCCTATACCTTTGGTCTTTTTTAGTTTTAAGTTCTCATTTTATAATCATTTCATGATAGTAAAGAAAGGTGATAATATGATAGATATTAAATTGATTAGAGAAAATAAAGAATTAGTCAAAGAGAATATTCGCAAGAAGTTTCAAGAGCAAAAATTGGGACTTGTCGATGAAATTTACGATTTGGATAAAGAATATCGTGAGACGAAACAAAAGATGGATGAAGCACGAGCTGAAAAGAATCGTTTCAGTGACCAAATTGGCGCCCTTATGAGGGAGGGTAAAAAAGAAGAAGCGATGACGATTAAGGAGAAAGTTACGGAAATGTCATCTGAAATTAGTACTTTAACATCTAGGGAAGAAGAATTAAGTCAAATGATTAAAGAGAAGATGATGGTGATTCCTAATATCATTGCAGATGATGTTCCTGTCGGTAAAGACGATTCAGAAAATGTGGAATTAAAACGTTTTGGAGAGGCGATTGTTCCTGATTATGAGATTCCTTATCATGCGGATATTTTGGAAAGTTTTAATGGATTAGATAAGGAAGCTAGTAGTAGAACCTCTGGAAATGGCTTTTATTATTTGATGGGAGATGCTGCTAGACTATCTAGTGCGATGCTTGCCTATGCTCGTGACTTTATGATTGAGAAAGGATTTACGTATTGCATTCCACCATTCATGATTAGAAGTGATGTCGTAACAGGAGTGATGTCTTTTGCGGAAATGGATGCTATGATGTACAAAATAGAAGGGGAAGATTTATATTTAATTGGAACTTCTGAACACTCTATGATTGGTAAATTTAAAGATCAAATTATTAAGAAAGAAACTTTACCAATTACGATGACATCTTATTCTCCTTGTTTCCGTAAAGAGGTGGGAGCACATGGTATTGAAGAAAGAGGAATTTATCGTGTTCATCAATTTGAGAAGCAGGAAATGATTGTCATCTGTGAACCAGAAGATTCTGAAGAATGGTATGAAAAAATGTGGCAATTTACTGTGGAATTATTTAGAAGTTTAGATATTCCTGTTAGACAATTAGAATGTTGTAGTGGGGATTTAGCGGATTTAAAATATAAATCATGTGATATTGAAGCATGGAGTCCTCGCCAACAGAAGTTCTTTGAAGTTGGTTCTTGCTCTAATTTAACAGATGCTCAAGCAAGAAGATTAGGTATTCGTGCGAAGAGTGAAAAAGGAAACTATTATTTACATACTCTCAATAATACGGTATTAGCTTCTACTAGAGCCTTAATTGCTTTGTTAGAGAATAATTATCAAGCCGATGGAAGTGTGAAGATTCCAAAAGTGTTACAACCATATATGGGTGGTAAAGAAGTTATTATACCAAAGAAATAAGGAGCGATAGATATGGAAATTTATGTACAAGGAACAGGAAGTTCGTTTGTAAAACCAAATGAAGTTCGTTTAGCGTTAACGTTTGTCGCAACTGATAATCGTTATGAGGATGTATTACGAAAAGGGGTAGAGAGTGTAGATACTTTTGTAAAAGAGATTCTCCTCCCTCATCAATTTACTGTGGAAGATTTAAAAACTAGTAGTTTTGTTATTCGGGAAGATCAAAAATATAATGAACAGACGAGAAGTTATGAAAAACATGGCTATCAGTATAATCAGTATGCTCTTTTAAAGTTTGATTATGATAAAGAACTTTTAGCGCGGTTGATGGAAGAAATCTCAAAACTAGAGACTCCTCCTGCTTATCAAGTTCATTTTGGAGTGAAGGAAGAAAAAAAAGTAAAAAAACAAGTTTTGAAAAAGGCTTATCAGGATGCTTATGAACAAGCTTTAGCGATTGCCGAAGCATCTCAAAAACAATTAAAGGATTGTCGAAAAGTAGACTTTCAGCCTACGACGGATCTTTGTCTATCTCCTATGAAGATGGAAAGAAACGTTAAAATGGGTTCTGTCGATTCTGCTTTTCAACAAATTGCTAATACTTTTACACCAGAGGATATTAAAGTACAAGAAACCCTCTATTGTGTTTGGTTAACCGATTAAAAAAGGTATTCCATTTTATTGGGAATACCTTTTATTTATTTTGAATTTTAATAAGTTTGGCATGAATGACTAATTTTTCATTATTACTGTAACAAGTGGATAATGTTAAGATTTTATCAGTTCCACTAACTGTCGTATCGAACTTATATTTACTTCGTTTTTGAAGCATGCTCGCAAATTTTTTGAATTCTTCTTCACTACTAAAATCGATTGTTAAGTAATCATTTGTAGTAGGAATATGGTAGATACTAAAGACTTGCCACAATGTATTTTGATATTTGGTAGATAACTTAATAATATGATTATCGGTATTTTTATACCAGTTATTTTTTAGAATATTTTTAAGAGAACCAAACATCGTATTATCGAGACGTGCATGAGCATACAAGATATTATTTTGATCCAAAGTAGTGATATCGTTTCGATAATCTAAGAATACCCATCCCGCACTATTTCGAGATTTATTAAAAGAATGTGTCAAATAATATTCGTTATCATTTGTTTGAACAAAGGGATAATTGATGTTTGTTCCGTTTACTTGAATCCATCCAACAACATCTGAGTTAGTTTTCTCTAATTTGGAAAAATCAACATCGATAAGGGACATTTTGATATAATCCCAATAAGGATTATTGGTTTTTGGTTTTTCTTTTGGTTCGATAACTTCTACGTTAGATTGAGAATTACTATCGTTTGTATTAGTATCCTCCTTCACTTCTTCGATGGTGACATTGTCGTTAATTTCTTCAGTAAGATTTTGAATTTCTTTGGAATCTTTGTACCAAGTATATAAATGAATAGAGGAATCAACGCAAAGAAAAATTCCAATTAGTAAAATACTAAAAGCAATTAACTTTTTATCTTGCTTAGTTAATTTCCATTTTCTTTTTTTCTTTTTTGGTTTCTTTTTTTCTTTTTCTTCTTTTGCAGAGATTTTTTCCATTTCTTTTTCTTTTGATTCCATATTTTTCTCACCGAGATTATTTTATAATATTTTATGTAATAATACAATAATAATTTTGGATTCCGAGAAAGTTTCAAAGAGAAAATTCTTCCAAAATGCTTTTTCAAAGATTTTAGTGATAAGATTTCAAGGATGAGAAAATTTTAGCAGAAAAATAATGAAAAAAGAAATAGGAATAATTGATATTTTATGGAATTTATGATACTCTTAATAAGAATAGAGGAGGCGTGAAGATGAGAGAGACAATCCTTTGTTTTATCATTTTAAGTGTTATTATTTTGACAACTGGTTGTGGAAATAATAAAACATTGGAATGTGAATCAGTAGAAAAGGACGGTACGGTTTTAAAATATAAAGTTGATTATAAAGACGATGTCATGGTCAAGGTGAGAACGACTTATTCGCAAACCTATGAAAGTGAAGAGTTGGCCCAGTCTTCTCAAAAACTGTCAGAAAAATTGTTACAACAACAATACGGCGATAAAAAAGGAGTAACTTTTAAAACAACAGTCGATGGGAAGAGTTATTCGATGGTTGTGACCTATGATATTGAAAAGATGAGTGAGGAAACAATGTCTGATTTACAACTCTCACGACTAACCTATGACAATTATCAAAAAAACTTAGAGGAGCAAGGTTATACTTGCCAATAAAAAGTAAGGAGTAAAAAAAATGAATGAAAATAATAATTCCAATATGGAAAGTACTACTCCACCAGTAGTACCAATGGCACCCACGCAACCACAAACGCCAACTCCAGTGGCACCTGTGCCTGTTGCACCAATTGAACCAGTTTCTCCAGTAGCACCAGTTGCAACGGGAACACCTGTTATGCCAACTGCCCCTGGAGTAGCACCATCCCCAGTTCCTTCAGTGGCGCCCGCTCAACCGCAAACACCATCCCCAGTGATACCGACACCACCAGTAGCGAATATGGGGGCCATACCAACGCAGAATACAGTGCCACCAAAGAAAAATAACAAGTTATGGTTAGTGATTATTGTTGTGGCAGTCGTAGCAGCCATTGCTATGGTAGTAGTTGCTCTATGGATGAATCAATCTCCTGAAAAAGATAAAGAGGAGCCTACTGTTGAACCACAAGCAGAGAAAGTAAATCGTACGATTTTAATTTATATGGTAGGATCTGATCTTGAACATTCTGGTGGATATGCTAGTAATGAGTTGGGTTATATTAAACCAGAAAATATTGATTTAGAGAATAATAACATTATTTTAATGGCAGGTGGATCTAAAACATGGAAAAATGATTACATCGCAGCGGACGAAAGTTCTGTTTATCGATTGACACCAAGTGGTTTTCAAAAAGTAAAACAACAAGAAGTCAAAAATATGGGGGCTGCTCAAACTCTTCAAACCTTTTTAACACAAACTTATACCGAATATCCAGCAGAGTACTATGATTTGATTTTCTGGGATCATGGTTCTGGAATTCAAGGGTTGGAGTCTGATAAAATCTATGGCGACAATATTTCGTTAGCAGAATTGGAAGAGGCTTTAAAAGGTAGTCCATTTAGTAAAGAAAAATTAGATTCCGTTTTATTTATTAATTGTTTATTAGGAGGACTAGAAGTTGCTAGTGTCATGGATGATTATGCTAATTATATGGTAGCCTCTGAAGAGGTATCTTTGGCAGCAGCAACTATTGATAAGTTTAAGTTTTTAGAGGAGATTGAGATTTCTGATAGGGGATATGAATTTGGAAAGAAATTCATTGATCACCTCAATACGACTCCTATTGATATGTATGCTCGTTATCAGAATGCTCCAACGACTTATTCTATTTTGGATTTATCAAAAATTAAAGAAGTTGAAACGACATTAGATGCTTTTGCCGATAAATTAAGTGTCAATCGAGATTACTATACCATTGCTCGTACGAGAGCGAATATCTTCCAGTATGGAGCAACTGAACCTGCTTTCGATAGTGTTGATTTATATACACTTGTCTTTCAGTTACAAGCTTTAGCGCCTACTGAAGCCGATAAAGTACTTACAGCTATTAAAGAGGCAGTAAAATATAATTATGCCTTAGAGGAGGATTCAAAAGGATTATCTATTTTCTTCCCATATAATGGTGGGGAAGTTATTGATAGAAATTTAGAGGCACTCTCTAACCTTCCTAGTAGAAAAGATAGTACCTTTACCGCGTTCTTAAAGCAATTTGATTTATATCGAAAGACCAATTCTACTTATAATATGGATTTATCAAAGAATACTGTTAGTGTAGCGAATAATGATTATTCTATGAAACTTAGTGCTTCTCAAAAAGAAAGTTTTGCGAATGCTTCCTATATGATTTTTCAAAAGAATGGAAATGATTATTCTCTCATCTATCAAAGTGATGATACAACATTAGATAACAATGGAAAATTGAAAGCTAATTTTGATGGTAAGATTATGATGTATTCTAATTCAAAGAATAAGACGAAAAGACCAATTTTTGTGGAACAGAAAAGTAAGAATGTTTATAATGCAAATATCGTAGTCAAAGATTCTATTAATCATTCAGCAGTTGCTACCATTGAAACGAGTAGTAACAAAGGTTCTATTGTCAATGTGGTAGGAAAGTCAGATGATGATAGAGAATTATTACCATCAATGACTATTTTGAAGTTAGAGGATTATTCTGAACTAACCTTTGAAACTAATAAGTATCGGTTATTAGATAATAGTGGATATTTTGCGAAAGATTGGGAAAGTACGGCTACTGCTCAATCTTATCAAACAACACCAAGTGATTATCAATTAGTACTTCAAAATGTTCCAAAAGGAAAAGGATACTATTTTGCTTTTGAAGTAAGGGATATCTCTAATGAAATCACTTACACAAAACCGGTTGAAATAAAATAGGGAAACCTATTTTTTTCTTGTCAAAATTGTGATAAAATGGAAGAGAATAGGAGGCTATGATATGAAGTGTTTCCACTGCCATCACGAATTAGAAACTCGGTTTCGGTACTGTCCAAATTGTGGTTATAGTAGTAAAAAGACGAAAAATAGAAATCACGTTCTAATGATTCTTGCTGGGTCCGGGATGAGTATTTGTCTATGTGGTTTATTGTTGTTAGGATATCTTTTGTTCCATCAAGAGCCATCCTATTATTTTCGCAAGAATCACTTAGAGGAGAAAGTAGCTACGATGCAACTTACCAATAATCTTTGTGAATTACAAGAGGGAACGGTTATGCAACCAGGAGGAACTGTTTCTTCTGTTGTTTCTGATAATACTTATAAATGTGATCATCTAGATACGAAAGAATTAGCTTATCAATTGATTGAAGAGGATTCTAAACTACAAAAGAGGAAGTGTCCTTTAAAAATACAAGAGTTAGAGAAGACTTTTACGGTGAAATATGGAATTACTGCTATTAATTTATGTGAAATGGATGTGGAGTTTGCTGAAGAACTGGGAAAAGTATTTGAGAAGATATATGAAGAATTTCCTACGACAAGGGGATATCTAACGAATTTAACTCTTAAAAATGAGAGTATGTCTCGTAGTGGTGTCATTGCTTCTTTTTTACCGATTTTTGCTTTTGCGAATATTTCATCTTCCCAATACCAATTGGTAATTAAGACCCAAATGTTTTTAAGTTCTTCTTACTTTTTAAATCCTACGAGATTAAAGGTAGCAACCGAAGATGCTTCTCACGCTGGACATTTTCCACCCAATGCGACGATTTATTCGCCAGTTGCCCATGAGATGGGACATTATTTGTCTTTCATCGCTCTTTTAAAAAGCCATGGAATTACTTCTATTTTATTAATTGATTCTGAAAACTATAGTGTGTTATCACAAATTGGAGTGGAGTCAAAGTCTGGTGAGTATGCTCAGGGAATTGTAGAAGAAGCCTATCAAAATTATCAAAAAGATTTTCAAAGTAAGTTATCCATAGATGAATGGAGAGCTACCATATCTTCTTATGCGGTAGCACGTGATAATAGTGGTCGATATATCTATGATGAGACGATAGCTGAAGCTTTTCACGATACGTATTTAAATGGAAATAAAGCTAAGGATGCGAGTAAATATATCGTGGCGGTATTAAAGGAGAGATTGTCATGAAGAAAGTTAGTATATTTCTAATGCTCTGTCTCATGAGTATAACTACTTTGTATGCTATGACTTTGCATTTTGACTCCTCTAAAGCCATTTTAACGAATACTAAGCAATTGCAAGACCTCATGAAAGAATTTGATTCCCAATACACATTAACGAAAGAGATACAGGTAGAGAGTAATGATGTGGAACAAGAAATCAAAGAGAAAAGTAAACAGGTTACGGAATTATTGTTTTTAGCGAACGGAGAAGAGGAAACGACGTTAGAGTATTATCAACGTTATAATACTTTTATGGATTTTCGTTATTCCACACCTGTTCAATCTGATGATGATGAGTTTCTCAATTCTTATACTTATACGAATTTAAGTCAAACCTTTCAAGCTATCAATTTGCGAGATTGTCGTTACTCTATCTTGGGAGAGATTTATGTGACAGCAGTGGATGATAAAAGTTTTATATCTACTATTCTTGTGCCTAATGTTTCCATGATGAATATCGATGAGAATAATCCTTTATACAAAGAGGAAATGAATGTCGATATAACTCTTTACTATGAATGGCAAAAAATAGATGGTGAGTATAAACTGTTCTATATATTTGAGGAAGCTTTTGATGAATCTAGTATCAATGTCTACTATCAAAATATAGAGACTTTAGAAAGTAAAAATACTACCAATATTATTGATTCTTTTCGGGGAAGTGATAACTTTTCTTCCATTTACAACTATGATCAATTAGACCATGTTTCTAAAAATACTTTTCAAAAATTGTTAACTCGTACCATTGATAGTGTTGTTTTACTGAATTCTTATTATAACAATGAATTGATTACAACTGCTCATGGTTTCTTTTTAAAAGAGGGAATTTTGATAACAACTTGGAGTTTTATTAAAAGTTCCTTAGAGAATGCACAGTATATTGCTATCCGAGATTATCAAGGAAATTATTATGATTTGGATGGAATTATCACCATCAATCCCAATACGGATATCGCTCTTTTGAAATTAAAAGAGGAAAAAGGAAATCCAGTCACGATTAGTCCTACGAATGCCCAATTAGAAGATCCAATCTTTACGGTAAATAGCAAGACTGGTGTGGGATTTAGTTTGCAGTCTGGAATAGCCCTTCGTATGAGAGGATATGTACGAACTATCATTCCGATGAGAGCATCTGATGCGGGAAGTCCATTATTCAATTTAGATGGTGCGGTTGTGGGAATGAATGTTCCTGTGTCTATTGATAGTAATGTTTCTTTTTCTCTCCCTGTAGAATTGATAGAAGAAGCATATGATAACATCAAGCAAAAAGATTTTGATACCATTGTGTCTGTTCCTTTTGATGATTTGAAAGAACGATATTATCGGTATACAAAAGATACTCAAGAACAAGAAGTGAACACGATTCCTGATAAAATTTGGAAGAAGTATGCTGCCATTGGTGATATTGAAAAGACTATTCCATTAAAACTAATCAAGGGAAGTTATCAAGACGGGGTTGTCAGTCTACGTTATAAAAACGAAACTCCAGAATACGTCAGTAATATGCAATATGCATCGGCCTTTCAAGCAAAATTATTAGAGGATGGATATCAAGAAGTATCCAATGAAGATAATCGATATGTGTATGAAAATAAAAAATATAAAGTCATAGTCATGTCGCAGTTTCAATACTTATTGATTGTGATGGTGAAATTATGAAAAACTGGTGGAAGAAATATCAATTAGTAGTGATTGCTTTCTTTGTAACGATGACATTAGGAATCTCTTGTGTAATTGCCTATATAGTATGGAATCCAAGTCGTATTCAAACGAGAGTATATGAGAATGACTATTATACATTCCATTATGATACTACATGGAAAGTACAAGAAGAACAGGAATATCAGACGGTTTTAAGTCATGATGAGAGTTCTGTTTCTTTACAGTATCTTCCTCTAGAAGAAACGGATTATACAACATTGGAAAATTTAAAAGGAACATTACTATATGAATTTAGTAAACAAAATGAAGGTTATGAATTAATTGCTGAAGAAGATATTACAATTTCTAAACGCCAATATCCAGGATATCAGGTTCTCTATGAATCGGCAGAGAATCAGATTTTATTTATTTTTACCAAAATAGATGAGGGAATCGTGATGTGGAGTTATCAGGCACCTCATCAACAGTTTGATATTTTATTGGATAGTTTTGAATACATGTTAGAAGATTTCTCACTAGTTCATCCTCAACAGGAGCAGCAAAATTATCAGTACCCAATGGAACTTTCTAGTATTGGCTGGAATCAAGATAAAGATTTAAATAACCAATTTCTCAAAACCAAAAAAGGGGAACTCGCTAGTGTAAACTATAGAATTGAATACGAAATACCGGATGTTTTAGAATTAACTCGTTTTGAGTCAAATGTCTCTCATTATCGATATCGGTATGAACATGAGGATACAGTATTAAATTTTGAAGTTAGTTTTATGACCAGTTTATATCCAATCTATACTGTTTTGGATGATATGTATGCAGATTCCCAGTTTAAAAGACAGAACTCTCAAATGTATCAAAACTATCAAACTACTCTTGAAAAAGTAGAAGACAGCGCCTATCCACTTTATATTTTTCGAGAAACCTATACTTTCTCAAGTAGTGAATCCTATATAAATCCTTTTGAAACAGAAGAAGTTACAATGCTTTTTGAGATTGCGAAAAACTGTACTTTGAGAATCACCATTGATAGCGATAGTGTACCTGCTGAATTGGTCAATCATATCCGTGTAACTTCTGCTAAAGAAGTAGGTTTTTATACGAATACAGAGATGAGGGGAGATAATCTATACTCTAATCTAAAAAGGATTGTCAATCAGTCCGAACATCTTGCAGAACAATGGACTATCCAATTACCAAATCATTGGCTAGAGATTACGAATTATTTATATTCTACTGATATATTTGGTAGTAGATCTTACTATATGGATTATACTTACGAATTCTTAAGTTCTTACTATAAATATATGTTAGATTACCAGTTGGATAATGTTTATACTGATGCGGAACAAATCATTACTTCTCACATCGATATTTTAAATAAAACGATAAAAGATTATAATTCTAGATACGGCACCTATCAATTGCTTACTTTTTCTAAAAAAAAGAAAATGAATGGTCGTGAGTATTATATTTATAAGGGATTTTATCACGATGGTAAGAATCGTGTCATTGAAAAAGTGATGCTTTATACATTTTCAGAATTTACTCTTATGAAAATTTCTTTAGAAGCTACAGATTCTTCGATTACAGATGATATGATTCAAGAAGTGGCAAATGTGAGTTCGTCTACTTATCCATATGAATAACCTATAAAAGAAGTAACTTTATACTTGACTATTCCTTTAAAAAGGGGTATTATCATTATAGAGTAGGTAGAAGATAGATTGCTGTAACTTTCTTAGTAGTTTGGAATGGAATACGAGTTAGTAAGGAGGAACTAAGAAGGAAAGCGGCAGTCAGAAAACAACATTGTTTTACTCAAAAATTCATCGTTTGAAGAAACATTTATAGACTCAATGAATGTGTTGAGTATAAAGAAGAAGGAAAGAGGAAATAAAAATGAATGAAAATAATGCAAATTCAATACCAGCAGTTCAGCCTGTTTCACCAGTAGCACCAACTGCACCTGCAACGCCTGTTGCTCCTGTAACTCCAGTAGCACCTGCAACACCTGTTGCACCAATCGAACAAGCCGCTCCAGGGGCACCTGCATCCCCTGTAACACCTGTTATGCCAGCTGTTCCTGGGGCACCACAATCACCAGTTCCTCCAGTGATGCAACAACCAATGAATAGTGTACCACCAAAGGCTGGTGGAAATAATAAGATGATTATTGCTATCGTGATAGCAGTAGTAGTGATTGCAGTAGCCGTTGTAGTAGTTCTATTAGTTTCTAATAAGAAAGAGGATAATAATGGTGGCGGTTGTAAAGGTGATAAGTGTGATGTTAGTACTAGTAATTCAGGAAGTAATTCCGACAGTAATACGGGAAGTAATTCTAGTGGAGGATCTGTTACACCAGTTGCTAATACCTTTAATGTAAAAGTAGGAAATGTAAGTTATAAAGTACCAGTAGATTATTCAACAGCCGTTGATGGAGAATGGCTATTAATTACCGATGATGAGAATAATCCTACATGGGTTGCTCAAGTTGAAATGATTCCTGGAAGTTTTAGTAGTCTTAGTAGTCATAGTGATGAAGAACTTCGTGCACAAATAGAAGGTTCAGGGGCAACAAATGTAACCCTTACTCGTCAAGCAGTCAATGGTAATCAGTATTTGATGTTTAGTTATAATATGCAAGGTATGAATTTAGTAGATGCCTATAGAGAAAAAGATACTGTAACAGCTGCTCGTGTGGTTATTCGGACGGCTAATAATACTTATGGAACTAGTTATGTAGATATAATCGATAAGATTATTACAGATGCTACGATTGGTGACGATGGATATAGCATGGAAGTAGATGTTCAAGGTATTCCATCATTAATACAATAACGATATGAAAAAAGAAAAAAGTAGAAAAGAGAAATTCATACATTTCCTTTTCTACTTTTTGATTGAATAATTTTTTGATTCTCAATCAAGCGAGTATTATTTGGAGAAAATTTTAAGGCTTCTTGGATACAAAAATCAGAGAAAGAATATAATTCTAGGTTGTAAAACGCGATGGAAAGTAAATCATAAATCACTTCATTTTGACAGAAAGATTCATTGATGTAAGTTTTTTGATTTTTAACAATTGTTAGAGCCTGTAAACTAGAATGAATGACTTCTTGCCAATTTTGTTGTTGATAGTCAATCATTGCTTTTTCCATATAAGGGTCTCTTAAGTAAGGTGCTTCCTCAATAGCGTTCTTTACCCATTCTATAGCTTCTTGATACTTTCCCTCTCTAGCATAACATCGTGCAATAAATCTCATGGATGCACATCTTTCATCTTTCCAAGTAGCTTTTTTTAGTTTGAGGTGTTTTTTTAATGTGTCAATAGCTTTATCATTGTAGCCATAATACATGTATTCTCTACCTAAATAGTGCATATTGCGGTCATCAGATGGGTCTTCTTGAACGGATAATTCTAATAGTGGAAGATAACTACTTCTAGATTTATTCGTATCTGGATAATGATATACTTGAATATCATCAATAATTTGTGTTTGTTCATGATTTCCTAAATAAGTTAATACTTCATGAACAGGATGAGTCCAACAATAATTTTGACGGGTATGAATTTTACTAATGTAAAAACTAATAATAGGTTTGTTATTTTCGTCTAATTGCCAGTGATAAGAATAAGAAATTCGATTGGCTTGATGGTTCCATTCTTGTTCTAATTTTTTTCTCCATCCAGTTTCAAAGACTTCATCTAAATCAGTACATACACATAAATCTACATCGGTAGGAACTAATGCAAGAGAAATATTTCGAGCGGTGTCAAAGCGCCATGGATGAATAGTTTCTTCTGTAACATGGACACCATTATTTTGTAATAGTTTCACAGTATTATCAGTAGAACCTGTATCTAATACATAGATATCATCTGCTTCTTTCATAGATTGACACCAACGATTTACAAATTGTTCTTCATTTTTAGCGATAGCATAAACAATAATTTTCATGTTGATTATGCTCCAGCAGCAGGACCGGTAGGACCTTGTGGAATACTTAAATTAAGAACAAAGTTAGGGGCAGTTCCAGTAATAGTAGCTGCAGCTGGTTCATCTGGACCAACGGTGGTTACAGTTCCAATAGTAAGAGCGGGAGTTGCACCAGTAGGACCAACATCACCGGTAGGACCCGTAGGACCAACATCACCGGTAGGGCCAGTAGGACCAACATCACCGGTAGGGCCAGTAGGACCAACATCACCGGTAGGACCCGTAGGACCAATATCACCAGTAGGACCAGTAGGACCAACATCACCGGTAGGACCCGTAGGACCAACATCACCGGTAGGGCCAGTAGGACCAATATCACCGGTAGGACCCGTAGGACCGATATCTCCAGTAGAACCAGTTGCAAACCATTCAAAGTGGCACTATTGATATGGCTTTTGAATTTTATAATAAATATGGATATGTCCATTTTGACCTAAATAAATGACATCAATTAAATTTAAAATGAGTAATTTATTATTTAGGGATAAAACTTCTTGAATTATTTTTTTTTCATTTTGTTTTTGATTATTTTTTTCTGTTTCTTTTAATTGATTCTGATAACGGGATATTTTCTTTTTTTCATATTCTAATGTTTCATATTTACTTTTGGTGATATTTTGGTATTGTTCTTTCGTTATAATTCCTTCTAATTTATCATTATAGATTTCCTTTATTTGATTATCTAATTTTCTTATTTCTTGTTTACTTTTCTCTATATTCCTTTTTATATCATAAATGATTGGAAGATGTTCTTGATAATTAGTAAGTATTTCCATTAATTTATCTTTATCAAGATATTTAAAACAATCTTCTTTTATTTGTGTTAAAACTAATTTTTCTAATTCTAAATAATTAAATCTATGAGCAGTGCATACCTCTTTTTTACTTCCATATTTTCGGTAATAATTGCAAACGGTATAACAGGCTTTTCGTTTGGGATAGCTTTGAATGCTAATACTATGCTTACATTCTTTACACTTTATTAAACCTTTTAATAGATAATCATAAGAGTGAATGGTTTTATTTTTATTGGCTTTTAATAATAGTTGAACATTTTGAAAAGTTTCCTGATCAATGATTGCTTCATGTGTGTTTTTAACGATATCCCAGTTGGCTTTTTCTAAATAAATGATTTTTTTTGATTTATGGTTTAAACGTGTTGTTTTTCCTTGAACCATATGACCTAAATACATTTCATTTTGTAAAATACTTTTGACGGTTTTTGTAGACCACATGTTAATATTTAATTTTCTTTTGTTTTTCTTAATAGCAGAGGGTAGGGGGACATTTTCTTCTGTTAGTATTTTTACTATTTTATCGAGGCTATTATGATTTAAGGCCAAATGAAATATTCTTTCTACGATTTCTTTTCCTTGTTCATCAATCATAAAATGATATTTATCATGCGGATCCTTTCGATAACCTAAAGGGATTTCTCCACCTGTCCATTTCCCATCTTTCCGATATTCTTTAAAAGTTTTTTTAATTTTTTTAGAAGTTTGTCTCGCAAAATTTTCATTACTCCAATTGATAATAGGGGCAATTTCATTGCTTATAGAATCCACATAAGTGTCAATATTTTCCATTACAGAGACATATCGGACATTATGTTCTGGGAACCATTTCTCAAGGTAATCGTCTGTTTGAATATGATCTCTTCCAAGCCTTGATAAATCTTTTGTGATGACCATATTGGCTTGTTTTTGTTCAATTAACGTTACTAGTTTATGAAAATCTTCTCGATTAAAAGTTGTTCCTGAAACCCCATCATCTTTTAAAATAGCAACTTCTTTAAAGATACAATTTGGATAAGTCCTTTTTTCTTCCTCCATATAATTTTGACATACTGTTATTTGGTTTTTTATACTTCTACTTTGATCTTCTCGACTTTTTCCTTGTTCTTCCTTAGAAAGTCTAGTATAAATAATATAATGGATTTCTTTTATAAATCTGAAAAAGTTATCATACATTTGCCTTTATTTTTGAATGATATTTTTTAACAATTCTTCTATAACTTTTGTTAAATTTTCACCATTATCTTTAAAATGACTGATTACTTTCATCATCAAACCTCCTCAATGTATATTATTCTAAAAGGATAGTTTTAATCATAGGTCAAAAGAAAAGAGCGAATTGTTTCGCTCTTTCATTACTTATAAATGGCAGTATAAACTTTAATTTTCATACCATATTCAGTAGTATCTGTTACTTTCCACTCTACAAATTGATGACCGTTTACAACACTTGGTGCATATTGCGTCCAATATTCTACATCGCCACGTTTTCCAATAAGAACACTACTTACATAACGATCACTACCAGGTTCTTTAAAGATATCAAGATTTAAATTGTTATTAAATCTAGCAAACCAAATGTAACCTTGTTCATTCTTTCCGCAATGGTCTCCTGTACAAGTCACTTTCTTTGGATTTTCTTTGATATCTGGATTAAATGGTAAATCTACATTCTTTTGAGCAAATGTAAAAGTTCTATCTCCAAATACGGTATCAGTAGTCGCTGAACCAAAGTTCTTTAAACTGTCTGTTGATTCTCTTTGTCTTCTTTCTTCCAATTCTTTTTCAGCAGCCTCTTCTGCTTTTTTAGCTTCCTCATCTCTTGCTTGCTTTTTAGCATCTGCTTCTGCTTTTTGATCAGCAAGGAATTTTTGATATTCCTCATTCCATTTTTGTTCTGCTCTCGCTGCAGCCTCTAAAGCCTCTTGCGTTAATCTAGAAGAACTATTATTAGAAGAATTATTGTTTGTTGAAGATTCTTCTTTTTTCGTTTCAGTCTGTTTTGTTTCAACTTGCTTTGTCTCTGGTTGTTTCGTTTCAGTTTGTTTTGTCTCTGGTTGCTTTGTTTCTTGAGTCGTTACTTGTTGATTATTTTCAACTGGTTTGGTAGTGTTTTCTTCTTTGACAGTAGTTTGAGTTTCTTCTTTTGAAGGATTTGCTGGAAGAACTTCTTGAACTTGTTTTTCTACTTCTTGTTTCTTCATTTCTGTCTCTTGTACTTCTTGAACTTTAGCCTCAGCTTCTTGAACCTTGGCTTCAGCCTCTTGAACTTTCACTTCAGCCTCTTGAACCTTAGTCTCTGCTTCTTGTACTTTTGATTCTGCTGCTTTTTGATTATTTTCAGCTTCTTTCACTTTTTCTTCTAAAACTTTAATTTGATCTTCTACCTGTTTTCTTTCTTCTTCTGTTTTGGCTTCTTTTAATTGTGCTTCGGCTTTGCTTTTTTCCTTTTGAACCTCTTTCACAGTTTCTTTCGCTTTTTGAACTTCTTTTTCTGCCTCTGCTTTTTCATTTGTTGCTTTTGTCAATTCTTGGTTGGCTTTTGCCTCTTGAACTTCCGCTTCCTTTACTTGATTTTGAGCGACCGCTAAAACATTTGCTTGTTTTACTTCGCTACCATTGTGATTGGATAGAACAAGATCATCTGATTTCAACAAATGATTACTGATAGCTAATGTACAACCAACAGCAGTGACAACTCCTGAAGTAACAAGCATCCCTTTCATTACTGTTCCTACTACTTTTTTCATTTATAATCCCTTCTTTCTAGTTACTTGTATTATATAATATTTCAAATGAAATGTAAAGTGCTTATTTTCGTTCTAATTTTTGGCAAAAGTGCCACTTTTAAGTGAGTGCAGTAGGACCCGTAGGGCCAACGTCTCCAGTAGGACCTACTGGACCAGTTGCTCCATAGTTCATTGTCAAAATAGAAAAAAATAGTTGTGATGAGGACTTTTTTTGTTATAATGAGAATAGTAGGAGTGTGATAGTATGCCAAGTCCTTTACAAATGCATTTACAAAGACTTGCTAAAAAGAATCTTGTAGTAGAGGAGATTTTTCGACATAAAGATCAGTTATTTGTTCGTACTTTAAATGGAAACCGAAACGATTCTGTTTATAAAGCTAATAAGATAGAGAAAAATTATTATCAAGGTGGAAAACGTCTTTATCGTGAAAAGAAATTTGATGATAACATAACTTATACAATGACATTATCTAGAGGGGATAATGAATTTACTTGTTCTGAATGTGGATATCATGCTACTGAAAAAGAGTTTTACGATGGTTGCCCTTATTGTGGAGCTTCTTTTTATTTAGAACAGGGAGTTCATCAAAAAAATTTGACACAATCCTTTAAACAGATTTTTTCTATGAAAAAGTATAAAATCTTTTTGGGAAGCACTTGCATGATTTTGACAGGTATATCGTTTATGGGAACTTTACAGTCAGGAGAGTATCCTTGGTTTATTGCCGTTATGTTGATGTTCGTGACACTACCTGTTATGCTATTTACTCTTCATCTATTGTATACTTTTCTTTTGATTCCTTATCTTTTGGTAAAAGTGATTACCTATCGTGACTTAAGGAATGATAGAATTATGATTGATAAAGTTCGGATGAGTAATCAAAAGATTATTCAAGATTTAAATTACCAATTGTTGGTGCATTACTATGATGAGAAAATTTTTCCTCAATATCAAGATTTAGTAGATTTTGAAATTTTAGAGTATGATACTTATAAAGTTATCAAGAAGGGGAATATTCCTGCCATTCGAATTACTTTTATTATTCGAAAGTATTTTGAACGCAATGGTCGCATCAAAAAAGTGCAGGGAAAAGAAACAGTAACCTTGATTCGTAATCAAAATTATTATCCGAAGTTTACGATGAATAGTGTGAAAAAATGTCACAATTGTGGCGCCAATGTGGGACTCTTTGATAAGATATGCTCGTATTGTGGAAGTATTCTACCATCGAATATTTTATGGGTATTAGATATTAGCCAACAGCGAAAATGATTTTGCAGGAGAAAGAAGTGGAGATATAAATCTTCGCTTTTTTTCATATTTTGTAATGGTGAAAATATGAAATATAATATTGAAATAATCAATGTATTCCATGATGAGGAAAAGTCTATGGAACAAAGGAAAGAAACTTTTAATCGTCAGTTGTTGGCGGTATTAGAACAAGAAATTCTTTCTCAAAATGAGGAATCTTATGATAGGGAACAATAGAGTAGCAATCTATTTGCGATTATCCAAAGAAGATATTGATAAAAAAGACTTTAGTGAAAGTATTCAAAATCAAAGGAGAATGTTACTTCAAAAAGTTCAAGAAGAAGGATGGGATATCTTTGATATTTATATTGATGAGGATTACTCTGGTATCGATAGAGAAAGACCAGCTTTTATCCGCATGCTAAAAGATTGTGAACAAGGAAATATTGATATTGTATTATGTAAGAGTCAGTCTCGCTTTTCGAGAGATTTAGAAGTAATTGAACAATATATTCATAATAAATTTAAAGAGTGGAACGTTCGTTTTATCAGTTTAGTTGATCATGCTGATACCTCTGTAGAAGAAAATAAAAAAACCAGACAAATCAATGCTTTGATGAATGAATGGTATTTGGAAGATTCTTCTATAAATATTCGTAAAACATTACGAAATAAAAAAGAAGTTGGTCTATTTACCGGTTCTTTTGCGCCTTTTGGTTACCAAAAGAAAGATAAAAATCATTTAGAAATTGACCCGATTGCTTCTAAATATGTTCAACAAATATATGCGTTATATGCGAAAGGTTATGGATATTCTAAAATTAAGCAGTGTTTGAATCATCAAGGGATTCCAACTCCCAGTCAATATAAAAAAGAAATAGGTTCTAAATATTATGGACCATCGACTAGTAATCAATGGAGTGAAAAAACAATTGCAGATATTTTAAAAAATGAAGTGTATATTGGTAGTGTAGTACAGGGAAAATATCGAAAAATTTCCTATAAAAATAAAAAGGTAATTTCTCTTCAAAAAAAGGATTGGATTGTTGTATCTCATCAGCATGACCCGATTATTTCTTTATCGATGTGGAATGAGGTACAAAGAAGAATGCAACAAAAGACGAGAATTCAATCTAAAACGGGTAAAATTTATGAGTTTAGTAAAAAAATATATTGTCAAAAATGTGGACAATCCTTTGAAAAAAATTCTTCTAGCCATTCTGTGTATTCGTATTTAGTTTGTCGTGATAGAAGAAGTTATTGGCAACATTGTGATAATCATACCTCTATTCGTTTGGATGTGATAGAATCTTTAGTGTTCAAAGAATTTTTGAAGTTTTATCATCAATTTGTCGACGAACAATTGCTTTTAGAATATGAGAAGCAATATAGTATAGAACAGAATCTATTATATAAGAAAGAATTTGAACGATTAGAAAAAGATTACCATCAAAAAGAACGAGGCTTAAAAAAAGTGTATGACGATTATGTTCAACAACAACTAGATGATGAGGTTTTTCAAAATCTCAAAAAAAGTTATATCAAAGAGTTAGAGAAGTTATCAAATACTCTTGCCAATATGAAAAAAGAACAAATGTCATTTTCTTTTTCTAAAAGAAAACTTGAACTTTCCCTTAAGACGGTAAAGAATTTTATTCAACGAATACAAATTGGCAATATAGAACAGGGAAAAAGAGTAGTTACTATAGAGTGGATATTTTGACAAACAGATAAGGTTCAGTTGCTCCGGTAGGACCAGTAGGACCAACATCACCAGTAGGACCAATGTCTCCAGTAGGACCGGTTGCACCAGTTGCCCCCGTAGGACCGGTTGCACCAGTTGCCCCCGTAGGACCAGTTGCTGCAAAGACATAAACCACAAAATTAGATTTTCCAATGAATTTGGATTGTTCTTTGATGATGGTTCAGCTTTCCAATGAAAATGCTGCTAATAAAATGCTGTAGAATGGTTGAAAAATAGTCTTCAAAGGAATGAGTATTGAGAAATTCACACACAGTAGACATGAAAAATTCCTGTTTCGTTTGAATCTGTTTTAACTCTTGGGCAATCATTTGCAATCTTTGGTGATAAGTATCCATTTCCTGTTGATTTTGTAGAAGTAGGGTATGAAAACAAGAATCATCCATGAGGCCAGTGCTTTTATCTTTGTATAATTGATAAAGAATTTGGTTATTCTGCTGGATAATTTCTTGTAAATTTTGTTCTTCTTTCATGAGATCGTCTATAGTTTGATGATGGGGTTCTTCCTTATGAATCT
Source organism: uncultured Bacilli bacterium (assembly GCA_947629315.1). Classification (GTDB taxonomy): domain Bacteria; phylum Bacillota_I; class Bacilli_A; order RF39; family UBA660; genus UBA5578. The sequence continues at coordinate 27,553 of CANRDB010000001.1, read as the reverse complement.
GCTTTAAGGTAGTCATATCGTAATAGGAATTCCATAAATTTTGAAATTGAGTAATGATTAATTTTTGTAATTCTAAAACGGGAAATGATTTTTTGTTTTCACAATTCTTCCAATGTTCTTTTCTTGCTTTACAAATTAAATATTCTTTTTTAACAGGGGAAGCAAGAGAACTGCTCGAGTTTTTTTGAAGAGGTTTTCCACATACTCCACAAAAAACTTTTCCAGTAAAGATAGGGTGTTTTCCATTTTTGCTTGCGCGTGGATGTAGTTGTAATTTATTTTGAATAGCTATCCAAGTTTGATCATCTAGAATTTTAGGGAGAATATTTTCTTGAACATACCATTGCTCTTTGGGAGTAGCAATACTAGTATGATTTTTATAACTGATTCGCTTTGTTTTTCCTTGAATTAAGGTACCATGATAAGTTTCATCTTTCAAAATGTGATAGATTGTCCGACTATTCCACTGATATTTTTTTCTGATTCGATACTGCCAAAAATCAATTGGTTGGTGTATTGCATCAAAGGATTGGATGTTTAAAGAAAAATCATGAGACGGTAGGGTATGGATGTTTATTTCCCATTCTAAATAAGTTTTTTCTAAATTGTTTGGAAGACAATAGATAGCCAGTAGTTGAATATGAGAAATAGAAAGATTGATAGGCAATTGTCTCCAAAATGAAGAATGTTCAACCGGCAATACGGTTTCGATAGCAGAAGAGAATTTCTCCTGGGAATAATAAACCTTTACATTGCCACTTTGTTTTATGAGAGTTAGTGTCATATCGTAATCTTGAAATGGTAGGATGGATAGGACGACATGGTCTATTGGTTCTCCACTTGGAAAAAGGGTAAAAATATATTTTCCGTTTTTAGTAATTATTTTTGGATGGTTTAAGGAAAGCAAAGGAATTTTTAGTTTACTTCCCATTTGTAGTTTGTATTCATAAGGACTAGGAATATGCTTCTGTTCTAAAATGTGAGCGATGGTTTCTGGACCTTTTCCCTCTAAAAAGAGATGAGCAATTTCTTGAATGGTTTGACTAGCAACCGTATCTATGATTAGGTGATTTTTATGTTGGGGATCTTTTAGAAATCCATATTTAGCGAAAGCAGCGGTACATTCTCCATGCTGCCATTTTGTTCGTAAAGTTGCCCGAATATTATCGGATAAATCCTCTAGAAACCATTCATTGACAAGAGCATTAATCTGTCTAGATTTTTTATTGCCATCGTTATCAGTATCGGCATTATCTACGATACTAATGAATCGTATATTCCATTCTTTAAATTTGTTATGAATATATTTTTCAATTAATTCCATATCTCTAGAAAAACGGGACTGACTTTTACAGAGAATGATATCAATCATGTGCTTTTCACAGGCATGAATCATTTTGTCAAAGCTTGGTCGATAAGTTCCTGCTCCTGAAAAGTCTTCATCAGAATAGACAGCTACTACGACCCAATCAGGGTGTTTTTTCACTTCTTCACGCAGTAATAGTTCTTGATTTTTGATACTTTCGCTGATAGAGAACTTGGTTGGCTTGTCGATATCTTCTTTGGATAATCGTAGATATAATGCCACTCTTTTTTGATTCAACAGTATAACTCCTTTCTAATTGCATAAAATAAAATGAAACAAATAATCATGTTTTTTTCTCACAAAATATTAGTTAGGATTGACGTAAAGTGTCTTGAATTTTAAGGCTTTATGATATATAATCACAATGAATGAGGTTTGAAATATGGAAAGTACTAAGAAGTATTATTATGCACTAGATTATTTACGAGTGTTATCATGCATTGCCGTTTTGCTTTATCATTTGCATGTTTTAAAAGGAGGCTATTTAGCGGTCTGTTGTTTCTTTGTGTTAAGTGGCTATCTATCGTGCGTTTCAGCTTTTCATAAGAATCATTTTTCTATTTGGGAATATTATAAGAGACTGTTTACTAAAATATATTTTCCTTTGTTATTGACTGTGTTCTTAACTCTTTTTGTTGTGTTTTTTTGTTCCCAGTATACATGGTTGAATTTAAAACCAGAGACAACATCTGTTTTGTTAGGATATAATAATTTTTGGCAATTAGGGGCGAATTTAGATTATTTTGCTAGACACTTAGATTCTCCATTTATGCATTTATGGTATATTTCTATTTTATTGCAATTTGATTTGCTTTTTCCATTCTTCTATCAAATATTACGTAAAATAGGAGATCATATTCATAAAATGATTCCTTGTTTACTATTATTGGTAGTATCGATAGGAAGTGCTTGGTATTTTTATCAAATGAGTGGCACGCAAGATATTATGGTGGTTTACTATCATACGTTTACGAGAATGTTTTCCTTATTTTGGGGAATGACTTTAGGGTTTATTCAGTTTTATTATTATCCACTTATTCTAAAAAACATGAAACATTCTCTGATTGCCTATGGTCTTTTTGGAGGATATTTTGTTCTCTTAGTTTGGTTATTTTTAACAATCGATGCTTCTGCACCTTCTTGGGCAGTAGCAATGTTGATAGTATCTCTTATTACTTGTCGGATGATTGATTATAGTACTTTGATGGTAAACAAATTAGCAGGGGTAGGAAACCGAATTGTTCATTGGTTTTCAGATAGAAGTTATTGCATCTACTTGGTTCAGTATCCGATTATTTACTTTTTGCAAGCCTTTTCAATGTCGGATTCTGTACGGATTTTATCGATTCTTTTAGGAGTGCTTGTAGTAGGTTCCGTTTTTCATTTTAGCATCAGTAGTCGACCCCATGCTAGAACGAGAATGCATGCAGCGATGGCTATCATATTGTGTGTCATCTGTGTTCCTGGTGTTTATTGTTATGCACAAACGAAGGATCATACGGCAGAAATGAAAAGACTAAAAGAAGAGTTAGCGGCTAATGAAGAGGTTATTCAACAAAAACAAAAAGAGTATGCGGATCGATTACAACAGGAACAAGAAGATTGGTTCTCTGTTTTAGAGGATTTAGAGAATGGGGAACAAGAAATTCAAAAGATTGTTTCTGAGTTATCCGTAGTTGGAGTCGGGGATTCTATTATGTTAGGAGCTGTTGATAATCTCTATAAACAATTTCCAAATGGATATTTTGATGCGAAGGTATCACGTTCTATTTGGGTAGCGAACGGTATTTTAGAAGAATTAGAGGATAGTAATCTGTTAGGTAATCCTGTAATATTGAATTTGGGTGCGAATGGAGATTGTTCTTCTTCTTGTAAGGAAGAAATTTTACAAACGTGTGGTGATAGAGATGTCTTTTGGATTACGGTTACTAACGATAAAGATGTCCATGTAAATAGTAAATTAAAAGAGTTAAGTAAGAGTCATTCTAATTTACATATTATTGATTGGGAGACTGCATCACAAGGACATTCAAAGTATTTTTATGCGGATGGTATCCACTTAACTCCAGAAGGAAGAAAGGCTTACACCAACTTAATTTATCAATCTATTTATCAAGTTTATCTAGATCGATATCAACAGAAAAAAGAAGAGATTATTCATCATCATGAAGAAGAATTAAAAAATAAAATTACCTTTTACGGTAATGATGTTTTAGTGAATATTTTTAATGAACTACATCAGGAATATCAACAAGCACAGTTTATTGTTCGGCAAGATTTTACTTGGCAAGATTTGCAACAAGAACTTCAAAAAGCTGCGGATAGTAATACGTTAACTTATCGATTAGTAGTAGCTTTTGATAGTCAGGTACCAAGATTGGAACAAGAAATACAAACAGTTTTCCAATTGTGCCAAGAAAATGAGTTATATGTAGTAGCGATGACAGAAGAGGACGAGATATTACTAGAAACATTGGGAATATCGTCTCTCCATATTATTCCTTTTTATGAAGAGATTCAACAACATAAAGAATATGTACGAGTGGATAAAATTCATTTAACAGAGGAAGGAAATCGTGCGTTATATCAAATGTTGATTAAAGAAATTGAGGATTGATTCTAATCAATTCTTTTTTTGTGATTTATGACATAGCATCAGTTGCTCCTGCAGGAATCACAAAATTTAAAATACTATTTTGATTAGTACCAGAATTGGTAACAGCTGCACTTGTTCCTGGAGCGCCTGTTGTTGTGGTACCTATGGTGATGCTAGCGGGTCCTTGGGGACCAGTCGGACCGGTAGGGCCAGTTGGGCCAGTACTGCCACGGGAATTACCATAACATCCAATTGGCTTGAATTGACTATCACACTCAATTTTTTGTAGAGCATATTGATATATTTCATCATTCATATTTTTAACCTCCTATTATAAGGTACGTGAAGAATATAAAAAGGAGTAATGAAGTTGCATAAGGGAATGAAAAAAGAAGAATTATCTTCTTCTTCCTCTGTTTTCTACGTTTCGATTTGGCATACTGACGTATGGCTTTAATTTGTATGGGACGATTTCATCACTAGAAAGTACTCCAAGAACAGATGCCTCTTCCGAAATGTTGGTAATTTCATCCTGTAATTCTTCATCATAATCATCGGCAACTCTTTGGATGCCCTCGGTCGTAATTCTTACGGGATACACTTCCTTTGGACCTTTCTCTTTAGAAATGCTTGGATGAATCGTATCATGGACGAGTCTTGCTTGGTATGTATCCATCCAGTGAAAGAAATCACGTTGGATAGAACTTTGAATGCTTTCTGGTGACAACGGATGAGACTCAAATTGATTCGTCCATTGTACTTGCAATTTAAATTCCTCAATATCTTCTTCAAATTTATCCCATGCACGATTGATAGTTTGATAAAATTTTTCTTTGAAAGATTCATTGAGCGTTTCGGTAACTTCCGCTTCTAATTCGATATCGGAAAGTTTTGCATATTTTTTGAAGTTAAGACGCTCTTGCACATAACCTTTTAATCCTTGAATTCCTGTCTGTCGGAATAAATTGACGATTTCCGAAATGTTTAAGATTCTCGCATTATGTTTTTGATATTTCTCTTTTAACTTTTTGATTTGTTCCTTTTTCTGTTGATCGATATAGACTTCTAATCTCTGAGTACTTTTCTGTTCGATTATATTTTTCACATCCCGAACTGTTCTAGCGGATGCGAGTAGTTCAGGGGATATCTCTACCCCAAGGAAGTCTTCACAAAGAGAACATACTTTTGGAAGATTAAGATGTGCCTTTTGGATGGTACTTCGTTCTATATCAGGATAAGTATAGTTCTTATTTTCAGAAGAACCTTCTAGAATACTTTGACAGGTATTATCAATCGCTATCTTCATATAAGATATGTAATTTTCTGTTTGCTTGAATCGATCAGTTACTTTTCTAACACTCTCTCGGCAAGTACTGATAGCGGCATCAAATTGAAGAGAGGAGAGAATGTTTTCATGACTCATATTATCGTTATGACGTTGTGCGGATAAAATCATTTTTCGAAGGTGGAATAGTTTGGAGTTCGCTGTTTCTACGATGCAGTGATCTGGTTGGCTATTAGCGATAATCTTGAGACGTTCAATGGTAGTAGGATTGATACCAACATGCGCTAAATCATCAGGATCACTTAGGAAGATATATTCTCCTGGATCACCTTGTCTTCCACATCGACCTTTGACTTGGTCATCTGTCCGTGCAGATGGGAAATGTCCACAAACGACAACTTTTAATCCTTTAAACGCTGAGTTGTTTTTAATAAAACTTTCTCGTTGTTCTTTTTCTTGTTTTAATAGGCGATAAGGTTCTTCAATTTCTTTGGCAATGGCATCCATACCGATGTTATCAATAATCCACTGTCTTGCTTCTTGGTCTATTCTTTTTTTATAAGTCAGTTGTGTTTTATATTTTTGTTCATCGACAAGACCTGCTTTTTTTCTTTTTTCCACAAGAGACCTTACTTTAATTTTAAGCATGGACTGAATTAATTCTTGTTTATCAGGAACTTCTCCTCCTAATTTAATATCTGTTCCACGACCAGCCATTTCAGTTGCAATGGTAATCGCCCCAGGAATACCGGCGTTAGATATAATTTTAGCTTCATCTGCCAACTTGGTAACACTGGCATTTAAAACTGGAATCTTAATCGCTCTTCTTTCCCGTTCTGGAAGTCCTCTTTGATATTGTTCTAATCGAGATATTAAATATTTCTGTAGAAGTTCACTCTCTTCCGTAGAAGTGGTAGAAATAAGGAGTGGTTGTTTTGTTTGATAGGCTTGTAATGCCAATTGGAAAATAGCTTCATATTTCGCATCCTTATTTGTATAGAATCTCTCTCCGTGATCGATAACTTGTCGAGGACGGTTTCTCGGTACCGCATAGGAATCTAGACCATAAAGGTTATTGAAAGCAAAAACAGCAGAAGTACCCGTCATTCCTCCAACTTTCTGGTAGCGAGCAAAGAAAGCATTGGTAGGGATAGACGCTAATGTCTCTGTTAGTCTGGATTCGTTGATTTTTGGCGCTCTATCTCCCAATTGCTTTTGTAATAATACTTTGGTTTTTTCTTCTAGAGCTTGTTGAAATCCTTTAGCGTATTTTCTACCTTTGTAAATTCGACCGTTAATGATTGGTACTACTGATGAAGTTTTCTCATCAAAGGCATAATCATGTCCTTCTTGATACGTGAACCATGCTTTCAAAGCATTTTGAATAAATTCACTATCTTGGAGTAGTTCTTTCCCACGGAAATGAACAAATAGATTAGATAACTCTGAGATGTATTCTCCCGCGACTAAGTAAGCAAATGCGCGAGGAGCAAGAGAAATCTCTCCATCTAAATTAATGAAATAGTCCACATTCGATTTTAGTAGGGGAGCTCCATTTTGTTCCAATGACATAATAAGATCTTGATTTTTATTTAATATCTCTTGAATTTGTTGTCCATAGTACTTTTGAAAAATAATCGTTTCTCCTAGGGTGGTTAATTCACATTCACGAGTTTGCGATGTCGTAATGAGCGCTAGATTCATGTCATTTTCAAAAGAGACATAATCTTTTCGTTTGTGTTTCTCATTTTCAGGGATTTCTCCTTCTAGAACTTCTCCATTTTTTCTTTGCCAAAATTGAATGGTATCGTATAGATAGGAAACTGCCTCATTTGCCTGTTTGATAGATTTCACCACATTTTCGGCATCTTCACTTCGAATTCTCAATTCCTCATCTTCTTGAGAACCGGAAATAATATAAGGAGTTCTCGCACTGTCAAAAAGTACGTCATCTGCCTCATCGATAATAGCAAAGTTTGGTTGTCCAATCCGTTGTACGGTCCCTTGTTCCTCTTGCGCAAGACCATCCCATAGATAATCGAAAGCAATGGCATGGGTTGCTCCATAGACAATATCCATTTGATATACTTTTCTTTTTCTTGCGAGACATTCATTTTTTAATTCTTCTTTGGCTTGTTTCCGTATCCGTTTTTCGTCCTTTTTTAGTTCCTGCTGAAGAACAGTCGATTTGATAAGAAAGTTCGGAAACTTCTCGCGCTATAATTTCATCCATTCGGCGCTGTACATCTGCCTGTGTAAAATCGAATCGTTCAGTATTGGCAAGACCACAAGATAGACCTAGTAAGCCGTAGAGTTCCCCCATCTCTTCTTGGTCTCTTTTTGCTAGATAGGCATTTGGTGTTAAGACATGTACTCCTTTACCGAGAAGAGCATTTAAATAGGCGGGGAGGGCAGCTGTTAGCGTTTTTCCTTCCCCAGTAGCCATTTGGGAAACATATCCATCATTTAAAAGAATACCACCCATTAATTGAACATCATAGTGAGGCTTGTTCCATAAAAATTTACTCGCTGTTTTGACTAAAGCATAAGCGCGAGGTAATTCACTTTTTAAGGCATCTTCTTCATTGATGCCAGATTCGATGAATTGATGTAATTCCTGTTTTAGATTTTCTGTCTCTCTTTGAAAGAATTGCTCTGCTAAAGCCCTTTGTTCTTCGTTGTTAGGATCTAGAATCTGTCTGTTTTCTAATTCTTGACTATAACTGGCATAGTAACGATTAATTTCACGAATGGTGCGGTCCATTTCTCGTTTTACTCTACCTGTTATTTGTTTTAATTTATCCGATTGACTCATGTGACACCTCATACTCTATTATTTTACTTTTATCATTATATCATGAAATAGGAAAGAATGTAAATTTGAATGGAATTTTCCTTTAAAATTTTGAAAAGGCATAAAAAAAACTTGCCGAAGCAAGTTATTCTCGAATGGTGTCCCAGAAGGGATTCGAACCCCTGACACTCGCCTTAGAAGGGCGATGCTCTATCCAGCTGAGCTACTGAGACATACCCGTTCCAAAGGAACAAGTACATTATACAATAAAAAATAATATTATTCAATAGATTTTACAGTAGTTTTCGCAATTTCTTGGTTATCGACTTGAAAGATTACTTCTTCTACTGGATAGTTATCATATATGGAAAGAGAGATGGTATCGAGGACTTCTTCCAAAATGTCTTTGGTTTCTAAATCGTTAAAAATGTATTCATCAAAACAGATAATCATTTGGTCATAATCAATCGTAAAATTCAGTAGTTGGGTATTGCTATTTAGAAAACTCATGAGATTGTTTTGAGGAACCGAACTACTAAGTTCCTCAATAATAATTTCTATTTTTTCTCGATTGTCATTGGTAATCTTAGTAACAGGCGTATAGAAGTAGTTATCGTTGTATTTACGAATGTAGTAGATGTTGGTGGCGGTGACGTTGGTAAGAGCGGTTAATTGATATGTTTTGTTAATGCCAATTTGACGATTCAAAGTGGTAGGAAGATTGATTTTCGTTTGCGGAAGTTTCGTTAGGATGTTCCCATCTACATAAAGAATAATGTTTTGGATGCCATCAATGCTCGTTAAAGTATAGACGACAGCTTCAATCAGTTTTTCTTCTAATTCTTTGGAGGTATTTAGGAACTCTGCACTAACGTCTACTTTCAGAGTATCTTCTTGAATGGATAAGGCATTAATTTTTGTATTGCTAGGGATAATGGGAAGAAATCCACTAGGAATTTGATCGCTATTTTTTCCTTCTTGAATCATAGTCTCTAGCAATTCTCGAGCGATGTCTTCTTTATCTTCCGAACGAATTTTAATTGATGTTTTACTGATATAGTTATTGTTATCCAATAAGTAGATAGTATGGGTTTGAACATTCTGACTGACATATTCAATACTCGTTGGAATTTCTAACTGATTATTGGGTTTGTTGGGGAGAAAGGAAAGAAGAGAGACAATCATCAATACAATAGAAGAGGTAATAATTTTTTTCATAGACATGTTTTTTAACATAGTAACACCTCAATAAATTATATGAAAAAAATGCATATACATGCATTTTATAAAGAAATTTCTCCTAGCCGTAATAGTTCAACAACAGCAGCTGCTCTTCCTTTGACACCAATTTTTTGGATGGTATTCGAGATGTGATTTCGAACTGTTTTTTCACTAATTTTTAACTGCTTTGCAATTTCTTTGGTTGTATAGTTTTGAATTAACAAATCAAACACTTCTTTTTCTCTGTTTGTTAAAATATTTTTTCTCATTGCTCCCTCACTTCCTGATAGGGTGGTTTATCATATTCATAGTATTTTATGAGAAAAAATTTGTTTGGTGTCTCATTCTGCCTATTTTTGAAATTTCACAGTAATATTTTTAGAGGTATCAAATTCTTCTTGAATGGTTCTCATGATATCATTTGCCAATTTGCTGTCGTGTTCACTTTTGTGAACGATGACCTCGATGACATTGCCATTAATTTTGACAAATGATTGGAGTTGATAAGTAGATTCAATTTTGGATTCTAGATTTTCTTCCGCACTGCGATTAGAATTCAGTTCTTTGATTTTTTCAAATGCTTTATTCTTATCTTCTACAGAACTCTCGGCATTGCTGATGATTTTCTTTAAAGAGGATAGTTCTTCTTCCATTGTTTCATCTGCTTCTACTCTTAATGCGACAAGGATACTGCTTTCTTCCATATTGGCAACTGGTTGGGAATTGTCATTAGATGGATTTTTTTTACTAGTGACAAGTAATTCTGGTGGCATGGTGATATAGTAGACACTTAGAACTAAAATTAAACTGAATAATGTTAAAAACCAAACTCCTTTTTTGTTTATCATCTGTTTCCTCCTTTTTTCAATAAAGTGTATGAAAAAATTTTGAGGAATATGATGAAAATCTTCTTTTTTATAGAAAAATATGATAAAATGAAATCGTAGGAGATGATGATAATGTCAAAAATAAAAGATGTAATAGGAAGAGAAATTCTAGATTCTAGAGGAAATCCAACGGTTGAGGTCGATGTTATCCTTGAAAGTGGAATCATGGGAAGAGCAGCTGTTCCTTCTGGAGCTTCGACTGGAGAAAGAGAAGCTTTAGAGATGCGTGATGGCGGAACTCGTTACATGGGAAAAGGTGTTTTAAATGCTGTATATCATGTTAATCATGAGTTGAGAGATTTAGTAATTGGAATGGATGCTTTAGATCAAAAGGCATTAGATTATGCAATGATTGAATTAGATGGAACCGAGACGAAATCTAAATTTGGTGCGAATGCTATTTTAGGAGTATCTATGGCAGCTATGAAAGCGGCAGCTCAATATAAGGGATTACCACTTTATCGTTATATTGGAAATGGTACGACTTTACCAAGACCAATGATGAATATCATTAACGGGGGAGCTCATGCTGACAATAGTTTGGATTTCCAAGAGTATATGATTATTCCACAGAGGGATACGATTAAAGAACGTCTAAGAGTAGGCGCAGAAGTATTCCACAATTTAAAGAGTGTTTTAAAAGCAAAAGGATATGCTACTAGCGTAGGTGATGAAGGAGGATTTGCACCTAACTTAAAGAGTAATGCGGAAGGTTTTGCGCTTATCATGGAAGCGATTACCAAAGCTGGATACGAACCAGGAAAAGATGTTTGTCTTGGTATTGATGTAGCTGCCTCTGAATTCTATAAAGATGGAAAATATGTTTTAGCCGGTGAGGGTAAGACGTTAACAACGGAAGAGTTAGTGGCTTATTACGAAGAGTTAGTTGACAAATATCCAATTATTTCAATTGAAGACCCAGTAGATGAGAATGATTGGGCTGGATTTAGACTCATTACTGAAAAATTAGGAGATCGGATTCAATTAGTAGGAGATGATTTGTTTGTTACTAATAAAAAGTGTCTTCAAATGGGAATTGACAATCATGCCGGAAATGCGATTTTGTTGAAAGTTAATCAAATTGGTACGATTACAGAAACGTTAGAGACGATTGAACTTGCTCGTCAAAATGGATATCGTACGGTTATTTCTCATCGTAGTGGAGAAACGGAAGATACGACGATTGCTGATTTGGCAGTAGGACTTGATTTAGGACAAATTAAGACGGGTTCTATGTCTAGAACAGATAGAATTTGTAAATACAATCAGTTAATTAGAATTGAAGAGGAGTTAGAGAAGTAGTATGCCAGCACATGACAATATGGGTAGTAGAAGAGACCCACATATGAAAAATCCAGCGCCAAAGTTTATTATTATTGTAATTATTATTGTTTTGATTGCTGTATTATTTGGACCTAAAATTTATGAAATATACAATGATAATTTAAACGATACTGAAAATAGAGCAGAAAATAGTTAATTCTATTTTCTTTTTTCTTCTCTACGGCCTGATTTTATGGTATACTTATAATATAGGTGATGACGATGGAAAAGAAGAAACAAAAGAAAAAAGCAAAAGAGGAAAAATCTACAAATTTGTCAGAACTAAAAGGTTTTGGTTTAGTATTAATTGCGATTATTGGATGTTGTCCTTTTGGAATTGTTGCGGATATCATTAAAGGGTTTGCTGCTTTCTTAGTGGGAACTTGGTGGGCAATTTTACTAGTTGTAGTAGGAATCTGTGGTATTTTTATGATTATCCGTCGGGAACGTCCAGACTTTTTAAATGTTAAATTTTTAGGGCTTTATATTATGCTCATTTGTGCGTTAATTTTATCACATACGGCATATTTAAATCATTTAGAGAATATTGATGTCAAACATTTTCAATTGGTAAAAGATACGACGACGGTTGTTTCTGAGACCATTGATAGTGTTATGCACTTTGTCAAAAGCGAAGGCAATACTCTCATTTCTTCTATGTCTAATTTAGGAGGGGGAGTAATTGGTGCGATTTTCTCTAGCTTGTTTGTTGCTCTTTTAACACTAGATGGTACGATTGTCGTATCGATTGCTCTGATGATTTGCGGATTCATTATGTTTACAGGTATCTCTATTTATGATACCTTGATGAAGGCTAAGGAAAAGATGCATAAAATTGCGGAACACTCTAGTCGTAAGCATGAAGAGGCTGATGATGACGATGAGGAAGAGGAGGAATCAGAGGACGAAGAGGATGAATCTGAGGATGATGATAAGGTAGAGGAAGATAATCGTCGTGTTATCCCAAGAGAAGAAGTGCATCAAACAAAGATGGAACCGGTTGTCGATGAAGAGACGGGAGAAGTGACGAGAGTCGAAGTCTATGAAGAAAATACTCATTGGGAATATCCACCATTGAATCTTTTGAATAAGACAACGAAAAATAGTAATAAGGAAAATCAAGAGGCAATTAAGAAAAATATTCCAACTCTAGAACAAGTACTAAGAGATTTTGGAATTGAGGGAAAAGTAGTTCGTGCGAAAGTCGGTCCTGCTGTAACTCAATATGAGTTAGAGATTAAAGCGGGTACAAGGGTTAGTAAGATATTAGGTCTTAACCGTGAGATTGCTCTTTCGTTAGCGGCCAAAGATGTTCGTATTCAAGCGCCTATTCCTGGTAAGAATACGGTTGGTATTGAACTTCCAAACCCTACCATTTCCATGGTTGGTGTACGAGAAGTACTTTTAAAAGCTAATGAGGAAGATAAATCTTTAGATAAAAAATTATTGGCAGTATTAGGAAAAGATATTGAAGGAGAATGTCGATTCCTAGAAATTAATAAAATGCCTCACTTATTGGTAGCAGGTTCTACTGGTAGTGGTAAGTCTGTTTGTATTAATAGTATTTTAGCGTCTATCTTGATGCGTACAAAACCAGATGAAGTGAAACTTGTTTTAGTGGACCCTAAAAAAGTAGAATTATCCGTCTATAATGGGGTTCCTCACTTATTAACGCCAGTTGTCACAGATCCTAAAAAAGCCAATATTGTCTTACAAAAAATAGTGGCTGAGATGGAGAATCGTTATGATATTTTTGAACGTAGTGGGACCAAGAATATCACCAGTTATAATGAGCATTTGATGAAAGAAAATGAGTCAAAGCCAGATGAGGAAAAGGTAAAATTGATGCCATACATTGTCGTTATTATCGATGAGTTAGCGGATTTGATGTTAGTAGCTGCTAAAGAAGTAGAAGATTCTATCATGAGAATTACGCAAATGGCGCGGGCAGCAGGAATTCACTTGATTGTAGCGACGCAACGTCCATCCACTGATGTTATTACAGGAGTTGTTAAGTCTAATATTCCTTCTCGTATTTCCTTTGCCGTATCTTCTGGTATCGATTCTCGTACCATTTTGGATATGATTGGTGCGGAAAAATTGTTAGGAAAAGGAGATATGCTCTTTTTACCACAAGGTGTTAATACTCCTATTCGTATTCAAGGAACATTTATTTCTGAAGAAGAAACGAAAGCTATTGTTGATTTCGTATGTAAACAACAGAAAGCAAATTATGATAAATCTTTAGAACAGACCATAGAAGAGGAGCATGCTATTACGGGTGTGGAAAGTAAATCAGATGCGATGGAAGAGCCTCTCTATGATGAAATTGTAGATTTTGTAGTAGAACAGGGAAAAGCCAGTACTTCTTTATTACAAAGAAGATTCCGTTTAGGATATAACCGTGCAGCTCGTTGTATTGACCTATTAGAAGAGCGAGGAATTATAGGACCACAGAATGGTTCTAAACCAAGAGAAGTACTTGTGAAATATGGAGATAAAGATTCTTCAGAAGAGTAGTCGACAATGTCGACTTTTTTTCTTGAAAATAATTGACTTTGCAGGAGGAAATCGCTATACTACTATATTGAATAATTCGACCTATATTCGACATTTTTGGACAGTTTGAGGACATACAATAAATATGGTGATATTATGAAAAAATACTTTTTATCCATATTCATTGCATTAATCGTCGGTTTTTTTCTAGCAAAAACATTTCTAGAACAATATGAATCTTTCCGTGGACTTGAATTGACTTCCAACTCTGGGGAGATGCTCTATTTTATTCGTTATGATACGTATGATTCTTTAGAAGAGATGGAGAAAAAAACACTATCGTTAACGAACTATATCTATCGAGAAAACAATGGTCAATATGATGTCTATATCGGTATTACGAAAGATGCTGACAACTTGATTAAAATGAATAATTATTTTAGTTCTATTGGTTATCATACGATTACAGAAGAGTTTTTGGTTACCAATCCAACGTTTTTAAAGTCTCTACAAAATTATGATATGATTTTACAAGGTACAGATGATGGGGTTGTTATTTCTTCTATCAGTAGTCAAATTTTAGAAAAATATGAGGAATATGTCAATGGTAGTGAAGATTAGAGAATTACCGGTATTAGAAAGGCCTTATGAAAAATTAGAACATTATGGAGTAGAGAACTTATCCAATGAAGAATTATTGGCTATTTTGTTGAAGACGGGTTATCAGAATCAGTCTTCTAAAGATTTGGCATGTCAATTGTTGAAAAAAGTGGATTCTCTTCCTGCACTAGCAGAGTTATCGTATGAGCAGTTAGTGGACATGAAAGGGATTGGTCGTTCAAAAGCTTGTACGTTGTTGGCATCTCTAGAACTTTCGCGTCGTATGGAGAGAGAACAGACCGATATCAAGCATCAAAAATTAACGAGTAGTCAAATGGTCTATGAATATTATCGCCCTCGGATAGGGAATAAGAAACAGGAATATTTTTATGTTGTTTATCTAGATACTGCTAAACAGATTATTGGCGATAAACAACTTTTTGTAGGAACTATTAATTATAGTGTGGTTCATCCAAGAGAGATTTTTAAAGAAGCTTATCGCGTTTCTGCTAGTGCGATTATTTGTTGTCATAACCATCCCTCTGGGAATGTTCTTCCAAGTCGGGAAGATATAGAATTGACCGAAAAATTAGAACAAGTAGGAGAAATCTTAGGAATAAAAATGTTGGATCATATTATTATAGGAAAGCATAACTATTATAGTTTTTTAGAGAATAAAATACAGGAAGAAGTTAGGTGAGAGGATGAAATTTCAAAAGAACTGGAAAAAGTACGGTATCATTGGGATCGTTATCATTACATTCCTATTAGGAGTTACGGCTTATTCTATTTCTGTAAATAGAAAATTATCTTGGATTGAAAAAGGTGTGAAAGATACGGTCTTGGTAGTAGGAAATATTTTTGCGACACCCGTTCGATTTCTTCAAGATAAGTTATCGTTCTTTTCCAAATACGATCAATTGGTGGAAGAACATGAACAGTTAGAGCGGGACTATCAATCGGAAGAACAAAATAGAGCGACGATTGAGGAATTGACCAAGGAAAATGAAGAATTGAAAAAATTGTTAGAAATGGATGCTTCTTTATCTCAATATCAAGTGGTTCATGCTTCTGTTATCGGTAGAGATGCCACTTATTGGTTATCTTCATTTACGATTAATAAAGGAGAGAAAGATGGTCTTCAGGTAGATATGGCGGTTATGGGAAATGGTGGTGTGATTGGTTATATTTCCCAAACTAGTGCCCATACGAGTACGGTGAAGTTGTTAACTAGTCCACATTTGGAGAATCAGGTATCTGTGAAAATAGAATTGACAAAAGGAAAATATGCGTATGGTTTATTGACTGGTTATGATGCGAAGACGCAAACTTATAAAATTGAGGGAATTAGTGATTATGTTGATATTCCAATCAGTGCGAAAGTGACGACGACGGGATTAAGTGATCGTTTTCCAAGCGGTTTATTCATTGGTACCGTTCAAGATGTATCGACGGATAGTTTTGATTTAGCAAAAGAGGTTTCTGTAAAACCAAGTGCTTCTACGGGAGATTTGTCGTTTGTTACTGTTTTGGTTCGGGAGGTCGATGCTTCGTGATTTATATCGTCTTATTGTCGTCTTTTCTACTAGATGATATACTTTTATGTACAGTTTCGCCTCATACAGTATTGCAACCTCTCTGTACTTTATTATCGCTAGTTATTATTTATCCTTATTTTCGGCAATCTAAAAAGTTTTATTATAGCATTGCTTTTCTCTTGGGTGCTCTATATGATATTTCTTATACGAATACCTTATTTTTACATGCTTTGCTTTTTTTAGGAGTGAGTTACCTTGTTCATACGATTTTTCACTATATAGCGATAGATTTTATGAATACCTATTTAGTCGGCATGACTATTATATGGTTATATCGTACTGTACTAGCGGTGTTCTTTGTTCTTTTAGGAATGTCTATGTGGCAATGGTCCATTTATTTTCAAAGCATTGTTTCTTCTATCTTGTGGAATAGTCTTTATTTAGCAGTTTTTTATTTTTGGGTTACAAAATTGCGCCAATATAAAAAAATGCATAAGTATCGTGTTGATAAAATAGAAAAAGTGGAAAAATAAAGATACAAAAATTACATACATTTGTTCGCGAAAACTATTGACAAGAAAAATATCCAGTAGTATAATGAAGACATGAAAGATTGAAGGAGGAAGATTTATGGTAAAGACATCTGGTGATAAAACACTTGATCAAGTCATGGCAGATATTGAAAAGCAATTCGGTAAAGGTGCTGTGATGAAATTAGGAGAACATGAACATCAGAAAATCGATACCATTCCTAGTGGTTCAGTATCGTTAGATGCTGCCCTCGGAATTGGTGGTTATCCCAAGGGAAGAATTATTGAAATTTACGGGCCTGAATCTAGTGGTAAAACAACGTTTGCGCTTCATGCCATTGCGGAGGCTCAAAAGAGAGGTGGACGTGCTGCTTTTATCGATGCTGAACATGCTTTAGACCCACAATATGCTGCTAAAATAGGGGTAGATATTCACGAGTTATTATTGAGTCAACCCGATAATGGAGAACAAGCATTGGAGATTTGTGAAGCACTTGTTCGTAGTGGTGCTATTAGTGTTATCGTAATTGACTCTGTTGCCGCTTTAGTTCCTCAAGCAGAAATCGAGGGAGAGATGGGAGATTCTCACGTTGGTTTACAAGCTCGTTTGATGAGTCAGGCATTGCGAAAATTGTCTGGTGTCATCAATAAAACCAATACGGTTTGTATTTTCATTAACCAATTGCGTGAAAAAGTCGGCGTGATGTATGGAAATCCTGAGACAACTCCTGGTGGACGTGCTTTAAAGTTTTATGCCTCTGTGCGACTTGAAATTAGAAGAGGGGAACAAATTAAGTTAGGTACTGACATTATTGGTAATAAAGCCAATATTAAAGTTGTTAAGAATAAGATGGCACCTCCTTTTAAAACTTGTACAGTTGATATTATGTATGGTGAGGGAGTTTCGATAACTAGTGAACTTGTCGATTTAGGAGCCGAAGCAGGTATTTTAGAGAAAAGTGGCTCTTGGTATGCTTACGAAGGTGAAAAAGTAGGGCAAGGTAAAGAAAATGTAAAGGAATGGTTAAAGAAAAATCCTGATAAAAAGGATGAGATTGAAGCGAAAGTAAGAGAATATTATGCTAGTCATGACACTCTTGCAATCGGTGGAGCAGAAGAATAAACGATAAGTGATTCTTTTGCTTTTCTTTTGTCTTTTTCACTAAAAAAGACATGAGCTCCTGTACTTTTTTCTTGACTTATTAAGCAATCCATTTTACAATATTACTAGAGTGGTTGATAATCACTTGATATTTAGAAATGGAGGAGTTAAGTATGCCAGATATTTTAATCTCCATTTTGCTAGTCCTAGCAGGACTTGTTGTTGGAATAATTGTAATGTTTATCTTCCATTATGTACGGAATATAAAGACAGCTGAGAAAGTGGAAGATTTATTAGGAAATGCCAAATTAGAGGCAGAACAAATAAAAAAAGATTATTTAGCGGAAGCGAAAGAGGAAGCTAACCAACTTACGAAAAAAGCCGAGGAAGAGATTCGCGAGAGAAAAAATGAATTAAAGAAGACAGAGCAACGCTTGGATTCTCGTGAAGAGAATATTAATAGACGGGATCAGTCTCTTCAAAATCGGGAAAATCTTTTAGAGGAGAAAGAAAATAATCTTATTAGTAAACAAAATGATATCCAAGACGAACAAGCAAAAGTGGAAGAAATAAAAAAACAACAATATGAGTTACTGGAAAAAATTGCAGGATATAATCAAGAACAAGCTAGAGAAATTGTCATGAAAAAAGTAGAAGAAGAGATGTCATTAGAAATTGCTACTTATATTAAGGAGCAAGAGGCAGAAGCCGCATTAGTGGCTGATCGAAATGCGAAAAGTATGCTCATTTCTTCGATGCAACGATATGCTAGTGATGTATCTTCAGAGCAAACCGTAACGGTAGTCGATTTACCAAGTGAGGACATGAAAGGTCGAATTATTGGTAGAGAGGGACGAAATATACGAACGATTGAAGCTGTAACGGGTGTCGATTTAATTATTGATGATACTCCAGAGGCAATTGTTCTTTCTAGTTTTGATCCATTACGTCGTGAAATTGCACGGGTGACGATTGAAACGTTAATTAAAGATGGTCGAATTCATCCCGCACGAATTGAAGAAATATACGATAAGACGGCAAAAGAGATGAAAGCAAAGATATTAGAGTATGGAGAAGCAGCCTTATTTGAATTAGGAATTACGAAGATGGATTCCGAACTCATTGAGACATTAGGAAAATTGCATTTTAGAACCAGTTATGGTCAAAATGTGTTGACCCATTCTATTGAGGTCGCTCATTTAGCGGGAATTATGGCTGCCGAGTTAGGGGAGAATGTCATGCTTGCTAAAAGAGCTGGTTTACTTCATGATATTGGAAAAGCCATTGATCATGAAATGGAAGGTAGCCATGTCGAGATTGGTAGTTCTCTTGCTAAACGCTATAAAGAAAATAGTGTTGTTATCAATGCCATTGAATCTCATCACGGGGATACCGCACCTACTTCCGTTATTTCGGAATTAGTGGCGATTGCGGATGCTGTATCTGCGAGTAGACCTGGTGCTAGAAATGATTCTCTTGAGAACTATGTGCAAAGACTTCATGATTTGGAAGAGATTGCTAATGATATCTCTGGAGTTGATAAAGCTTATGCTATGCAGGCAGGTCGTGAACTTCGTGTAGTGGTAAAACCAGAAGAGATTGATGATGTAGCTAGTCATAAAGTGGCTCGTGATATCAAAAATCAAATTGAGGAAAAGTTACAATATCCTGGTACTATCAAGGTTACTGTCATTCGAGAAACTAGAGCAACAGAGGAAGCAAAATAGCTTCCTTTTTTATTTAGAAAAATCATGGTATACTAATAATGGTGAATAGTATGAAACAAATATTAACATTCATGGGGGTTATTTTTGTACTCGTAGGGTCGATAGAGTTGGTTGCCTTTTGGAGCGTTCAAAAGTCGATGAGTACCTATCTTGAAAAAGAAGCCATTGTGACTAAAGTGGAAACGGATGAAAATGGCAATCGCTCTGTATATGTTCAATACACTATCGGTGATGATATTTATAGAGAAAAACTTCCTACTTCTGCTTCGATGGAAGAGGGGGAGAAGATAACCATCTACTATGACTCTAATAATCCCCATCGAATAGTAGAGTTCGCTATCAAGGAAGCACCTCTATGGGTTTTTATTCTCTCCGGTGGAATCTTTGCTCTAATCGGTTGTATCTTCTTATCGATTCCTATTTATATATCCTATAAAAAGAAAAGAATTTTTTCTTATCATTTTATTATTTATGCAAAAATTGAGGATGTATCTTTGGATGAGCAGGTAACGATTAATGGAAGACATCCGTATCGGTTAGAAGCTCAGTATCAAAATCCTGAGAATCAAATCCTTTATCACTTTCAAAGTGAATGGTTCTTTCAAGAAATTGATTCTGTTTTAGATCAATATCAGATTAGACAAGTACCAGTGTATGTTAATCCTCATAACTATAAAGAATATAGTGTCGATATGAGTCAAATTTTTCAATATTTAGGCAAATGAAAAAGTCCATTGGTTGGACTTTTTTGGTGCAGTTCTTCGCCACCCATTTTCTTTCTAAAAAAATTGATTGGTAAATTAGTTTACCATGTCAGTACTTTTTAATAAGGTCCATAGTATGGATAAGGTGGGTAGTAGTAATTATTGGTATAGTATGGAGGGTTATAACCACCGTAGTTTCCCCCATAATTTCCGCCATAGAAGAAAGGGGCAACGAGTCCTCCCGTAATGCCTCCTAATAAGAATGGACCCAAAAACCCAACACGTTCATCCTGGACAGCAGGAGAGTAAGAGACTGGCATACTAGGATTTGGAACCATGTTATTGCTATTGTTAAACATAGACATTCTCCTTTCATGAATAGAATATGCAGGGATTTTGTTTTGGTGATTAGTGATAAATGATATCCTTTTTCATATACTCTAGTAGGTGGTTTATGAAACGTTTTTTTGAATATATCGGGATTTTGGCGCTTCTTTGTTTTAGTTTTTTCTTAACCAATCAAACAGCTACCGTCGTCAAAGAAGTAGATGATATTATGGTTCAAATTAAGAGTGATCAAAATCAATACCAAAAGGAAGGAGAAAATGCTTTAGTTTTTGACTCATTTGTAGTTCCAGGACTGCCATCTATGAAAGTAGATGTAGATGCGAGCTACCGAGAAATGCAAAAGATAGGTACTTACAATCCAGATTATTTACAGTATGTAAAGACGAAACCGGTATCTAATTTAGATAATTATTTAGACAAATGGATTCCCTATGGCAATGCGAAGAAAAAAATGGTGAGTATCATCCTTCTGACTGATCATAAAAATTTGTCTTCTGTTTTAGAGAAATTAGGCGATTATAAGGTGTCTTTGGTATTACAGAATTATCAATTTCAAAGTCAATCTGAAGTAATAGAACAGGCTATTCAAAATGGTCATCAAATTCTCTTAACAGATCATCAAGAAAAAGATTTTCTTGCCATGAGACAGAAACTTCTTACCTATCAACAAGAACCACTCCTTTGCTTTAGCGCTACACAAGATGAACAACTCCATACGCTCTGTCAGGATTATCACTATTATTCTATTACTACCGAGCAAGTAATTCGTCATAAACCATTACAGACGACCAAGAAAATTTTAAAGCCGGGGACTTTTTTGACGTATGAAGTGACTAATCAATTCCTAGAGGAATTTCCAAATATTGTTTCCTATATTGAATCGCGTGGGTTAACGATTGCCCCTTTAACAAATCATATCAAAGAAGATTGAAAAAACGTTTTCAAATCTTCTTTTTTTCTATATAATAAGAGGGAATGGAGATGTCTTATGAAAAAGCCAGAGTTGTTAGCGCCAGCAGGTAGTATGGAAAGTTTGTATGCTGCCATTCAAGGTGGATGTGATGCAGTTTATTTAGCGGGAAATTTGTACGGTGCGCGTAGTTTTGCGACCAATTTTAATGAGCAACAATTAAAAGAAGCCATTACGTATGCCCATTTATATGGTGTAAAAGTATATGTTACTATTAATACCTTAATCTACGAATCGGAAGTAAAACATTTTTTGGAATATGTAGAGTTTCTGCAAACGATTTCTGCGGATGCGGTAATTGTCCAAGATTTAGGTATGATGGATTTACTTCATCAATTGTATCCTTCGTTAGAAATTCATGCTTCTACCCAAATGCATGTCCACAATTTAGAGGGTGTAAAACTACTAGAAGAATTAGGAATCAAGCGGGTGGTATTAGCGCGAGAAACACCTATTGAACTGGTCAAAAAAATACGGGAACATACTTCTTTAGAAATGGAAATCTTTATCCATGGATCCCTTTGTATTTCCTATTCTGGTCAGTGCTTAATGAGTAGTTTAATTGGAGGAAGAAGTGGAAATCGTGGAACTTGTGCACAATGTTGTCGACAACCTTACGATTTACTTGTGGATGGTAAGAAAAAGAATACCAATTCTTATTTATTAAGTACGAAAGATTTAAATACTCTTGAAAATCTTTCTTCTTTAATTGACAATCATGTGGATAGTTTCAAAATAGAAGGAAGAATGAAAAGACCGGAATATGTATATGTGGTTACTTCTATTTATCGAAAAGCAATTGACTCCTATGTTCAAACAGGAAAAATAGAGATATCTTCCCAAGATCAAGAAGAATTGTTACAGATCTTCAATAGAGGATTTACAAAAGGCTTTTTATTTCATGAGGATTATCACCAATTTATCAATGAATATAGACCCAATCATATGGGAGTACCGGTAGGGGTAGTTACCAAAAAAACTCCGACGACCGTAGAAATTAAATTGTCTGCTGATATCCATGTTCAGGATGGAATTCGCATCTTAGGAAAAGAGGATGTAGGAAAAGAAATAGATGTCATTTATCTTGGTAAAAAGAGAGTGAAAGAGGCCAGTAGTGGTTGTCTTATTCAAATTCCTTTGGAGGCGATGGTAAAGGTAGGTTCAACCGTTGTAAAAACAACTGATTTTCTTCAAATGAAACGATTAGAACTAGATATCCATCAAGAAAAAAGAAAAGTACCACTTACTTTCGATGCTTATTTGTATATTGGAAAGTCAATGAAATTAATAGTTCAGGATAATTGCCATACGGTAGAAGTGGAAAGTGATTTTGCGGTTGAAGAAAGTAAAAAATCTCCCGTTACTTCTGAGCAAATCCTTACCCAACTTCAAAAACTTGGAGGAACAGTCTATTGTTTAGAGAAAGCAGACATAAAGAAAGATGAGAATATTTTTGTACCCATTCAAAAATTAAATGAATTAAGAAGGTTAGGAGTAGAGGCTATCTCTCGTGAGAGATGTTATCAATTGCCAATGAAAAGAGGTACTTATCAACGGATTCCACCTAATTTTGTCAGTTCTCCTATGAAAACGGCACTGGCAGAAACAGAATCCTATTATCGGTCCATTGTTCAACAAGATTATCAAGAAATTTATGTGGAGGAACCTCTCTATACTAAAAAAATAGCGAAAAATGCTATTTTAAAAGTACCGAGAGTAATGGAAACGGTACCCGATTATACAGAACCTCTTCTCATTGGAGAGTTAGGAAGTTTATATCGATATCATTCGGTAGTGACGGATTTTTCTTTTAATGTAGTCAATTCTTATACAGTTGCTTTTTTACATGCTATGGGGGCAAGAAGAGTGACTCTTTCCTATGAACTAAATGATTATCAAATTCAAAGTTTAATAGAACAGTATCGGTCTCGGTATCAGAAAGAACCATGTTTAGAATTGATTGTATCGGGTAGAATAGAGTCCATGATTAGTAAGTATCCCTTATTATCCAAGTATGGAACTGGTAAGAAAAATGAGTTAGTAGATAAGTATCATAATCATTTTCCAATCGTGGAAAAGAATGGCCTGCTTTACATTTACCATTATCAAAATAGACAATTAGAGAATCCCTCTCATTATTATGACATGGGAATTACGAGTTTGCGATATGTAGAGAAGATTTAGAAATTTCTAAATCTTTTTTTGTGAAAAAAAAGGAAATGAGAAAGTAATCAATAATAATACAGTAGGAGGTGATAAAACGAAAAAATATCCGTTTGTGGAACAGGAAGAGTTAAAGGATTGTGGAATCGCTTGTTTTGCAATGATACTAGAATATTATGGTGGCTATATGAGTCTAGAAGATATTCAAGAGTTATTTCATGCTGATAAGAATGGGACGACTGCGTATGATATGGTTGAGGGAATGAAGAAAGTTGGATTTGAAGCTAAGGGATTTCAATGTCCTTTAGAAAATTTATTGAAAGGAGATGTATTATTCCCTTGTATTGCGCATGTTACGTTGAATCAATCGTATTCCCATTTTGTGGTAATTTATGATGTTGATGAGAATAAACAAGAATTGGTAGTGGCAGATCCAGCAAATAAAATTACGAAAATTCCATCGCATATTTTTCACAAAATTTATAGTGGCAATGTCTTAACCTGTTATCCGATTACGACAGTGATTCATAATACCAAACAAAATATCTCTATCAAAAATATCTTTCAATTTCTACAAAACAGTAAACCGTTGGTATGGCAAATCTTTTTTCTATCTATTCTCATTCTAATATACTCAATAGGAAGTTCTTTTCTAGGAGAAGTGATGTTAAAGGGATTAAATGCAAATCAGTCAGAAAGTTATTTCTTCTATCTCACTTTTTTCTTTGGAAGTATGATATTTCTAAAATGGACAAGTCAATTTTTTCGTAATAAGTTATTTCTCTGGGTAGAAAAGAAAGTAGACGTTCTGCTATCGATGGATGTTTTTCACAATGTTTTATCGCTTTCCTATTCGTATTATCATAATCATACAACAGGGGATATTTTAGCTAGGATGGATGCTTTAGATCAGGTCAAGGATACTTTATGTAAGTGGATGATGGTACTAATGATTGATGTGCCTCTTATGTTGGTCTGTTTTTGGATATTGTTTCTCATGAATCCCTCTATTTCGATATTAATTTTATTGTTTTTTCTCATTCAATTACTCCTTTTACGATTGTTTTCATCCCCCCTAGAAGAAGAAATAGAGGAATATCAACAATCCCAATCCCAAATGTCTACTTTAGAAGTAGAGTGTATTCGTTCTTTTGAGACCATCAAAGGGATTTCGTTAGAATCCTATTTTTATCAAAAGTTAATGCGTCAAAAAGTGTCTTTTTTAAAGCACCGTGAACATTTAGAACTCCTTATTTTTTTAGAAAACTATGGCAAAAAATTATGTGAAGAATTTAGTAGTCTACTACTTCTTTTAGTAGGTTGTCTGTTCGTACGGAAAGGAACTTTAACTTTTGGAACTCTGTTAACAATTCAAAATTTAGCAATGTATTTTTATGCCCCTATGAATGAATTTATCGATTTAGATAAAGATACGAAACAGGCAAAAAAGGCATTAGAGAGAGTTTCTGTCTTTTACCAGAAGCAAGTGGAGAAAGGGTATTTAAAGAAGAAGAAAGAAGGGGCTATTACTTTTCACAATTTATGCTACTCCTATCGACCTGATATAGAGATTCTTCATCATATTCATTTGACGATCAATATGGGAGAAAAAGTACTAGTATTAGGAACGAGTGGTAGTGGCAAAAGCACGTTATTTAAGTTATTAAAAAGGTATTACCCTGTTCCCAGAGGAAGTATTCAGATAGGAAAAAATGACCTTTTAGATTATGAAGATACGGATGATATCTGTTATATTCATCAAACAGAGAATTTATATACGGGAAGCTTATTAGAAAATTTGACATTGAAAGAACATTTTAAAGAGGATGATATGAAGGAAATTGTACAGATTTGTGAAGTAGAGGAAATTATTCAACATGACCGTTTAGGATACTATCGATTAATTGAAGAAAATGGTGTGAATTTATCTGGTGGAGAACGTCAACGTATTATTCTAGCTCGTACATTATTAAGACCATTTGAAATTTTAATTATTGATGAGGGGTTAAATCAAGTGGATGTCAATTTGGAGAGGAGGATTTTAAAAAAGGTGTTCCAAAAATTTTGGCGACAAACCATTATTGTGATTTCCCACCGGGAAGAGAATTTAGATTTATTTACGAGAAAGATTCGTATCAATCAAGGAATGATACGAGAAAATGTGGTGAGAACTGGTGGAAACTAAAGTAGAGAATCCCCAAACCATTTTGAATTATCGACCTTCCTTTCATCGAAGTGCCTGGATGATGTTACATTTAGTAGCGCTCTTATTTTTCTTGATTTTATTTTCTTGTTATCCAATTGAGAAGAGAATAGAATATGTTGGTTATTATTTAGAAGGAAGTGTCCATGTCGTGGTTGAAGAAGAGTTTTTTGCTATTCAAGAGAAAGAACTATTGTTAGAAGAAAAAAAATATACCTATCAAGTACAAAATATTCAACCAATTACTTATGAAAATGGGAAAGCAAAATATTGGGAAGTAACGATGAAACTGGATTTGCCGAAAGCATGGAAAATCGATAATTATCAATTTCGTCTTTCATTCCTACGAGAGCGAAAGACAATATTACAAAAAATATTACAAAAGATTAAGAAAGGAATGAGGCTATGAAAGAATTAAGTCAACAAGAATTGAAAGAGGTTAGTGGCGGTGGCATTACATTTGGTGCGGCAGCATTAGTGACAATGGGAGTAATCTTTGTCATCGGAATTGTGGATGGTTTTGTTAGACCATTAAAATGTCAATAGGAGGTGTTTATGAGAGAATTACAAACAGAAGAATTGAAAAGTATTCAAGGCGGAGCCATTACGGCAACATTATTATCCGCAGTTGTCAAAGGTTTGGATATCTTTTTAGAGGCTGGCAGATGTGTCGGCACGGCAATTCGTCGTTTAATGAGTAAGAATGTGTGCGTG
Source organism: uncultured Bacilli bacterium (assembly GCA_947629315.1). Lineage (GTDB taxonomy): Bacteria > Bacillota_I > Bacilli_A > RF39 > UBA660 > UBA5578. The sequence goes on along the minus strand of CANRDB010000001.1, from coordinate 983 downwards.
ATATCATAAGTAAATTTAGGTTATTTGGAAAATATTTCCTTTGTTTAGGATTGTTTCTCATTGGTAGTTTTTTCTTCCTCTTATTTGGACGATATGTAGGTACTATTTTCCGTTCTATCATGATAGGAAATATCTGCTTTTGGTAGATATTTCCTATTTTTTGGAAGAAGAATGAATTAAAATGGGAAAGTTGATGGTTTTTTTCCAAAAAATTGTCTTTTTTTGTTGAAAGTACAATCCTAAATTTATCAGTTTTGAAAGAGCAAAATCTCCCAATCCCTTTGTTTATAAGGAATTGAGAGATTTTTAAGTGTTCAAAAAAGTGCGTAATTTTTTTAGTTTTTAGTTATATTGAAAATTTTTTTAAATTTTTTATAATCAATTATGTCATAACTTGTATTAAATTTAAAAATGTTATGTAATTGTTCGGTAATGTTTGAAGGAGTATAAGTTGGTAAATATCCAAAACCAATTAATTCTCTGAATTCATAATTTTTTAAAGTATCAATAATTTTTGAAATCGTATATTTCTCATCTAACTTCTTTTCTAAATATCTGAATATAACTAAAGATAAGAAACAAGTAAGAAAGTGGGCTTTAATTCTATCTTCCCTAGATAAGTAAACAGGTCTAGCTTTAAATTCACTTTTCATAATTCGGAATGATTCTTCAATTTCCCATCTTCTTTTGTTTATCTTGATTATTTCAGATACATCATCTTCTAAATTAGTACATACAGCATATAAGCCATCATATAAAGCTTCTTCATTAATTTTTTCTTGGTTTAAGATGTAGTTGTTGTTTTCAGCAACTTCACCATCTTTGGTTGTAGATATAACATCAATAAATCTTTTGGGGTCATTTTCATTATTACTTTTTATTTTCTTGGGATTTTTTTCAATAATACTATTTGCTCTTTGAATTTGTTTTTCTCTAATATGTTTTTGATATTCTTGATATTTAGGAGAAAAAGTAATAATTAA